>JALHDI010000118.1 GCA_022839045.1 Sporomusaceae bacterium | reverse complement strand
GGGTATAACAGGTATTACCGGCGTAAGGTTCTACCTAATGTGGCTGAGGAGTGTGCTCTACGTTATGCAGTGCTAAAACTCGACGAGTAGGGAAGGTCGCACTTTTATCAACCCAGAAAGACCTTCCGCAGGGAAGGTCTTTCTTTTCGACGGAAGGAGGCGGCCGGCGTGGATATAAAGAAAATGAAGGAGAGACTTGTTCTTTTCCTTGCCGTCATGGGCCCGGGGATAATCACCGCTTTCGCTGACAACGACGCCGGCGGCATCGCCACCTATTCCGCGGCCGGGGCCAAGTACGGTTATAGCCTGCTGTTCGTACTGTTCATCAGCATCCTCGTGCTGACCGTCGTCCAGGAGATCTCCGCCCGCACGGGAGCGGTGACCGGCCGCGGCCTATCCGACCTCATCCGCGAGCGGTACGGAGTGAAATGGACCTTCTTCGCCATGACGGTGCTGATGGTGGCCAACATCGGCACGACCGTATCGGAGTTTTCCGGTATTGCCACGAGCTTCGAGATATTCGGGATCAGCCGCTATATCGCGGTGCCGGTAATCGCTTTTATCGTGTGGCGGCTGGTGCTGAAGGCCAATTACTCGCGGATCGAGAAAGTGTTCTTCGCTCTCTGTCTTACCTTTTTCAGCTACGTCATTTCCGGATTTATCGTCGACCCCCCGTGGCGGGAGGTTATGGCCGCAGCGGCCACGCCGCCCACCTTTTCGCACGATCCGGGGTACTTGCTGATGGTAATTGGCATCATCGGCACGACGATCACGCCCTGGGGGCAGTTTTATGTCCAGGCGACGATCGTCGATAAGGGAATATCCGCCAAAACGTATGCATACACACGCTGGGACGTGCTCGTCGGCGCTTTCTTTACCGGTTTAATCGCCTTCTTCATCGTGGTGGCGACCGCCGCCACCCTCCATGTCAACAATATCCCCATCGAAACGGCCGCCGATGCGGCGATCGCCCTCGAACCGCTGGCCGGCAAATACGCATCCTTCCTGTTCGCCTTCGGCCTGTTCGGCGCGTCGATGCTCGCGGCCTTCATCCTGCCGCTAAGCACTTCCTACGCCATCTGCGAGGCTTTCGGCTTCGAGCGGGGCATCAGCAAGTCTTACAAAGAGGCGCCGGTATTCTTCGGCCTCTATACCGCCATCATCGTTTTGAGCGCCGTGCTGGTGCTGTGGCCGGGATTGTCTCTTTACCACGTGATGCTGACCACCCAGGTGGTAAACGGCATTCTGCTCGTGCCGGTGCTCATCTTCATGGTGCTCATCGCCAGCAATGCCAAGATCATGGGCAAGTACCGCAACTCGCCCCTTTATAATCTGGTGGCATGGGCGTTCGCCGGTCTGATAATCGTCCTCACCGTCCTGTTGCTCGTTGCGACGGTGGCGCCCGACTTGGTGGAATGGCTGTTCGGCCGCCTGGGATTGTAGCGTCCGACACAGACCGGACAACGTTCAAGGAGACATGAAGCGTAAGCTTCATGTCTCCTTTTTGGTCGGCGACGAAGCCAGTCGGGGCACACCTGGGGGGGAATGACATAAAATATAGTAAAACGAGAAGAATGAGGGGTAAGTATGGATATTTTCTGCCGCGGCGTCAAGCCTTTCCCGCCCCCGTCCTTGGCGGAAGTGACTTTCTGGCTGGGAACAATGCGCGATCATGCGCTGTTTATCGATCTCGGGCTTCCGGGCGCGGAAGGCGAACTGAAGGCTGAGGCGCAGAAATTCTCTGCCGTTTTCGGCGATCTTGAGGACCGCCTCGCCAAGGCTACGCCGGAGGGTGAATTCTCCCACCTTGTTGCCTTGACGACGATGGCGGTCGGGAAGTTTTTCGTCTTCAAGCGGCATATTCTTCACTTGCTCGTGGATTGCCGGCTGTGCGGCAGCTGGCTTTACCCGCTTTTCGTCGATCATTTGTCCCGTGAAGCCTTCTATTTCCGGAAACTGCTGAAAAAAATCACCGGCTGCGGGATGGCGTTTCCGGTGGACGCGATGGTAAGCGAGAGTATTTTCTGGGTGCGCGGCACCGCCGATCATATCAAGTTCATTCGCGACCTTATCGACCCGTCGGAACGGGCCCTCGTCGCGCAGGCCAAGGTTTTGGGAGAGAAATTCGACGTCCTGAGCCTTCAGGCCCGCGATCTTGCCAGTATGCTTTGGCATTACCGACCGAATAACGAACTCGTCCGGTTTGAAAAGGACCTCAAAGTGGCTGTCGGGGAAGCTGCCGCTTTTATCGCCACGGCGGAAAGTCTGGTCGCCCGCTGTACGGCGGCCACGGTTATCCCTCCGCTGCTGGCTGACCATATCCGCCGCGAGGGCGAGCATTGTCTGGCCGTGCTCGAACTCATTCGCCGATGTCTCCTCCAGGACGACGAGGCGCAGGATGAAGAGGAAGATGAGGACGATTGATGGGGCCTCCGCAAAAGCGGAGGTCCCTAACTTTGCCGGCACCCTCCGGAAGGTATTAAGGCAATGCCCGGTGTATTTTCGTATAGTAAAGGATACTTTAAAGACAATGGTTTTTGCGAAAGGGTGGGGTTATGCTGCACCGTTTTTCCCGGATGGAATTGCTCGTCGGACCGGCGGCGCTGGCCCTGCTGGCGACGAAAAAGGTGGCGATTTTCGGCGTCGGCGGGGTGGGCTCGTTCGCGGTCGAAGGACTGGTACGCTGCGGGGTCGGCAAACTGGTTCTCGTCGACGACGACTGTATCTGCCTGACAAATTTGAATCGGCAGCTCCACGCAACCACTAAGACGATCGGCAAGCCGAAGGTAGAGGTGATGCGGGACAGGGTGCTGGCGATCAATCCCGACGCCCAGGTCACCGTGCACCAGAAGTTTTACCTGCCCGAGACAGCGGCGGAGCTCATCGCCGACGACTACGACTATATCATTGACGCCGTCGATACCGTGACAGCCAAGATTGACCTTGTCGTGAAGGCCTCGGAACGCAACATCCCCATCATCAGCAGCATGGGAGCGGGCAACAAACTCGACCCGACGAAATTCGAGGTCGCGGATATTTTTAGCACCTCCGTCTGCCCGCTGGCGAAGGTGATGCGTTACGAGCTGAAACGCCGCGGCATCGATGCCCTTAAGGTTGTATATTCGCGGGAAAAGCCGGTCGCGCCCCGGGAAAGCGAAGAATCGAGCTGCGCCACCGGGTGTGTCTGCCCGCCGGGCACCGCCCGGAAATGCACGACCAGACGCCAGATACCGGGCAGCATCGCGTTTGTCCCCTCAGTGGCGGGGTTGATACTGGCGGGGGAGGTTGTGAAGGATTTGATCCATTACGAGGGAATAGGTTGATAAAAACTCAGGCACCGCGCGGGCGGTGCCTTTTCATTTTGTATTTGGTTTTAGCGGCCGGTGGGCAGGAGGGTGATATTGTTCGCCGCGGTTATGGGCTGGCCGGTAAAGGCCTTTGTCACCAAGCGGGCGAGAGTCATACTGATGGTGTGTTCGGCTTCCTCGGTCGATCCTCCCATATGCGGGGTGATAATGGCGTTGTCGAGTTCCAGCAGCGGGTGCCGGTAGTCCTGCTCGCCGGGCGCGGCTTCGAAATCCGGCTCCGGGTCAAGGATATCGAGCCCGGCGGCGGCTACATGAGCACTGCGCAGGGCCGCATGGAGGGCCCGCTCGTTAACGATGCCGGCGCGGGAAGTGCTGACGATCCTCATCCCGGGCTTGCACAGATCGAGCTCCGGAGCGCCGATGAGGTCGGTTGTTTCCGGCGTCTTGGGAACGTGGAGAGTGATAACGTCGGCCCGACGGAGGAGATCCGCCAGGGTAGCGCATTTTTCCACCTCCAGCTCCTCGAAACGGGCTTCTTCAATATGTGGGTCGAAGGCGACAATTTTGAGGCCCAGGGCCTTGAGTTTTGCCGCCACGAGGGAGCCTATGCGGCCGAGGCCTATGATGCCGGCCGTCTTGCCGTGCAGCTCTTGGCCGAAATAGACGACGCGCCGGAAATCCTTGGCTTTCCCCGCGCGGTAAGCCTGGGGGATGTTGCGAAAGACGGCGAAGATGAGGCCGACGGCCAGTTCGGCCGTCGACATGGCGTTGGCGGCCGGGGTATTTACAACCGGTATGCCCCGGAGAGTACAGGCCGGCAGGTCGATATTGTCGAGGCCGTTTCCCGCCCGCCCGACGATTTTCAGCTTTTTCGCTTTCGCGAGCAGTTCTTCGTCCACCCGGGTGACGCTGCGGACGATTAGGCCGTCATAGCGATGAATGACCTTGAGGAGTTCGCCCTGGGATATACCGAGGCAAGCCTCGACGGAAAACCCATTTTCTCTGAGGTAATATATTCCGACCTCGGCGATTCTTTCCGTCACGATAATATTCACGTAGCTACCTCCCGCTTTCGCTTTACCTGGCGGACTTTCCGCTGCGATGGAAGGGGTAAACAGTTTCCGCTCTGTTTTTATTCTCCGCCGGAGCTGTTTACCCTCCGTGGCTGACTGAGAAAATATTCCCCCCGTAGAGTCAGGCATGCGAATTGAGGCCCATTTTGTATAAAAGGCGAATAAACAGGCAATATTATGGGTGCGGCACCAACTTTTGGTGATTGATGAAAGGAGTGGAAAATAAGTGGATTTCAGTCAAATAGTATGGTTCCTGATTATCGGCGTCGTCGCCGGCTGGCTTGCCGGCCAGATTTTCCGCGGGGGAGGATTCGGCCTGTGGGGCGATATGGCGGTAGGCGTCGTAGGCGCCCTGGTGGGCGGCTTCGTGTTCGGCCTTTTGGGTATTACGGCCTACGGCATGATCGGAGCCATCATAACCAGTACCGTCGGAGCCCTGCTCTTCCTGTGGGTGCTGAGGCTGTTTACCAAGACGCGGGCGACAGCCAGCAAATAGTCCGAGTTTCTGCCGCAAAGACGCCCCCTAACCAGAGGGCGTCCTTTTTGTGCGAATTTTTGCGTAATTCGCCGATAACACAGCTGTGAAATTTATACTGTGTTAACAATTTCACAGAAAGAGGCGCATCAGCATGGGGCGATCGCTCGGGATAAAGGGGAGATCGTCGGCATACATCGTCCTGCTTATCGTTGTTGCGCCGTTTACTACTTCTCCGCCAGCATGGAGAAGACTTACGAGCAAAACGCCGTGCGAGGCATGGAAGGTTTGAACAGCCTGCTGGAGACCTATAATATAAGAAAGAGGCCGCCGATTACGGCGCCGGCTTCGTTAAGCATTCCGAGCTTGTCAGGGCGCTCGAGGGCAAAGACGCCGCCGTCGTCATGCGGGGGCTTGCGCCTCTTATTAAGGAAGCCAAGCTTGATTGCGCCACCGTCACCGACGAAAAGGGCGTCGCAATCGCCCGTACCCACGAGGAAAAGAGAGGCGACAGCATCGCCGGCCAGACCAACCTGCTTGCCTTGAACGCCGCCATCGAGGCTGCCCGGGCCGGCGAGCAGGGACGGGCTTCGCGGTGGTGGCGGAGGAGGTGCGGAAGCTGGCCGGGCAATCGGAGCAGGCCGCCGGGCAGATAACCGCCCTGATCGGTACGATCCAGTCCGACACCCAGCAGGTGGTGGCGGCGATGGAGAACGGTACCAGGGAAGTTGGCGCAGGCGCCCGGATGGTTAATGCCGCCGGGGAAGCGTTCTATAGCATAATCCGGCTTGCGGAAGAAGTATCCGGCCGCGCCGGAGAGATTTCGACCGCGGCCAGCCGCCTGATACGCGACAGCGATCAGACGGTCAGGGCAGTCGCGGGGATCAGAGTTATCAGTAAGGATACGATGGCCTGGCCCAGACGGCGTCGACGACGACCGAGGAACAGTCGGCGTCGCTGGAGAAAATCGCCTCGTCCAGCCGGGAACTTGCCAACATGGCGGGCGAACAGCAGGCGGCGGTGACAAGGTTCAAGGTCTAGATTTTTACCATAGACGGCGTGCAGAACCAAAACCCGGGGGGCTCCCCCCGGGTTTTGCATGCCATCAGATATTTTCCTGCGCCATGTCGAGTATCTGACGCCAAAGTTGCGGCGGCACGGGCATAACCGACAGGCGGGGGAGGCGGGCCAATTCCCAGGAAGCGAAGGCTGGATCGCTTTTGACCTCCCGTAGCGTAACCGGCCGCCGGAGGCGGTAGCGCGGAGCCACGTCAACGACCACGAAGCGCTTGTCGTCGCCGGCCGGGTCAGGATATGCGGGAGCAACAACCTCGGCGACGCCGACGATGGCCTTCTCCTTGCCGGTGTGATAGATGAAAACTAGGTCGCCGGCCGCCATTTGCCGCATGTGGGCGAGGGCGCGGAAATTGCGCACCCCGTTCCAGCGGTCGCGCCCCAGGCGGCCAAGGTCGTCGTAGCCGAATTCGTCGGGCTCGGTTTTCATCAGCCAGAAAGCCACCGTCACCACCTCCGCTTTTCTCTGCCGATAGTATTCCCCGCGCAGCCGCCGGCAACCTGCCGGCGGCTGCGCGGATTTTCCTGAACTCATTGCTTATCAGGTTATAACTTTCCTCTATGAGTTTGTGACAAAAACCACATATGAAGTCCGGGGTCAGTCTGCTACAATTGAAGTGAAATAATCTACACGGGGGGACTACGCCTATGGGTGACACCTTTGGCTGGCTGATCGCCGGCCCGTTCATGTATCTGGCCGTCATCGTCTTTGTCGTCGCTACTCTGAAGAAGGTTATCGCCATCGCTTCGATGCCCCGCCATCTCAGGTGGGATCTTTACCCGATCGCCCACGAGGGGCCGGCGGGATCGGTTTTTCAAAAGCCGGAGTTCTGGAAGCAGCCCCGCCCCGTTCATCTCGGGTATGAGCTGAAGGAGATGGCGGAGGAGATCCTCCTCCTCAAGCGGACCTTTCTTTATAACCGCAAGATGTGGAATTTTTCCTACCCGATGCATGCCGGTTTTTATTTCATCATCGCCTGGATAGGGCTAGTCAAGTTCGGCGCGTTGGTGGAACTGTTCAGCGGGCTGAAGATTTCCGGCGCGTCGACGATTTTTTGGGCCCAGGCGGTGAACGCCGCGACGGTGATCGTAGGGGCGGGCGGCCTCGTGCTCGGCCTGGTCGGCTGCCTGGGGCTGCTGTGGATGCGCTATACGGACGAGAATCTCAAGGACTATTCGTCGCCGGTGACCTTCCTCAATCTCTATCTGCTCATCGCCCTGTTCGGCGTGGGGCTGGCCGCATGGCTGGCCGAGGACCCCTCTTTCGTCCTCGCCCGCGGCTACGCCGCGTCGCTGTACGCCTTCAAGCCGGTGGCCCTGCCGCCACTGATGACGCTGGAGGCGCTGCTGTTCGGCATTTTCCTCATTTATCTGCCTTTCAGCCGCATGCTGCATTTTGCCGCCAAGTATTTCTTCTACCATAATATCATGTGGGACGACGAGCCGCTCGTCGCCGGCGGCGGCCTCGACAAGACGATCGGTGGCTATCTGCATTACAAGGCGGAGTGGTCCGCTCCCCACCTGAAGTCCGGTGGCTCCTGGCTGGAGCAGGCGGTAACCAATCCGGCCAAGCCGAAGGAGGAGGGAAAGTAGGTTATGAAGCATAAAGTACGTCTGAAGGATATCGCCAAACCGGCCGAGGCGCTGTGCCCGCTGACGACGGCCGACCTGGACCCGGTCCCCGGCCACGAGGAGAAGGCTTTCAAGCCGGCCAAGCCGGACTGGAAGGAGAAGTACGATCTTTCCCTCGACGGTTTTTCGGCTCTCGCCCTGACGCCGCCGGCGAGCAAGGAGGCGGAGGAGGAGCTTGTCAACAAGTTCCTGCGCGGCCTGGAGAAGTTGTTCACCAGGGAGAACAACTGGACGTTCATGCAGCCGACCTCGCTGAGCACCGACTACTGCGTGCGCTGCAACACCTGCAACGAGGCCTGCCCCATTTACGTCGAGAGCGGCCGCCAGGACATATACCGCCCCAATTACCGTTCCGAGCTGCTGCGCAAGCTGTACCAGCGCTATTTCACCCCCGAGGGGCGGCTGCTGGGCGGCTTCGTCGGCGCCGATGTCGAGCTCAACTGGCGAACGATTTATCGCCTGGCCGAGCTGACTTACCGCTGTACCATCTGCCGCCGCTGCGCCGCCACCTGCCCGGTGGGGGTGGACAACGGCCTGATGAACCGCGAACTGCGGAAAATATTCAGCCAGGAGCTGGGGATCGCTTCCGAGGGCGTGCATAAGGGCGGCACGATGCGCCACCTGCAGACCGGATCGTCGACCGGCATGACGCCGGCCGCGTTCCTCGACACCATCGAGTTCATCGAAGACGACATTGAGGAGAGAATCGGCCGCAGGATCAAGATACCGATCGACAAAAAGGGCGCCGACATCCTTCTCATCCATAACGCCGGGGAGTACGTATCCTGGCCCGAGCGACGCCGCCGGCATCGACTGGACGCTGTCGAGCGAATCGATGGGTTACGAAGGGGTCAACTACGGCACATGGTACGACGACTTCCAGTTCGCCCGCGTTGCCGTTGCCCAGGTGCAGGCGGCCAAGAGGCTGGGGGTGCGGCGGATTGTGGTCGGCGAGTGCGGTCATGCTACCAAGGCGCTGGTGGAGATCGCCGACCGGGTGTGCGTGGGCGACCTGGCCATCCCCCGCGAGGGCTGCCTGCCGCTTCTGGAGCAGATCGTGACCAGCGGGGCGATCAAGTTCGACCCGAGCAAGAACAATTTCCCGGTGACGCTCCACGACCCGTGCAACATGGTCCGCCTGATGGGCATCGTTACGCCGCAGCGCAACGTCCTCAAGGCGATCACGCCGCCGGGGATGTTCCGCGAGATGCCGAACGCCGGGGTGATGAACTATTGCTGCGGCGGCGGCAGCGGCTTCGCGGTGATGAATTCGATGAATTTCCCGGAATGGCGGGACGGCGTGGCATCACGCATGAAGGCCAAGCAGGTGCTGGAGGTGTTTAAGGACTGCCTCGACCCCGCCATCCCGAAATATTACTGCGCCCCGTGCTCGAACTGCAAGGGCGCGGCCCGCGACGCCCTCATGGAATACTACGGCTTCCGCGACAAGTACAACATCATCTACGGCGGCCTTGTCGAGCTGATGGTGAACGCGATGGTGGATGTCGAGAAGCCGTTCGTTTCCTGGGAAGACGAATTTTAGACTCAGTACTTTGGAGGCTGGCTATAAAGTCCATCTGCGGTGTTGCCCTTGCGGGCGCTGGCTTGCGTACGTTCCGAGTACGCGGCGCGGCGCGTGCTCAGGGCGCCTGGCAGCTGGAACTTTCTAGCCAGCCTCGCGCGTTTCAGGGGAGGGTCACGTGCGGGTTTTCATCTTCTGTTACGGTTATTGCGTGCGGCGGGGACACCCTATATAATAAAAGTCGGTTGGGAGACCAGCCGAAAAAGACCTTTTGGAGGAAGCAGCATGCAGTTTACGGCCAAGGTAGATTGGCACCGTGAGGCGACGCGGTACGTGTTTACCGGCATCGGCGGTTTTATCTGCGGTATCGCCATCAACGCTTTTTTCGTGCCGCACTTCCTGCTGAGCGGGGGCATCGCCGGGATCGCCATGATCCTTCATTACCTGGCCGATTGGCCGATCGGCCTGATGATCGCCATTTTCAACATCCCCCTCTTTTACGCCGCGTACCGCTTCATGGACAGGGCGTATTTCCTGTGCGCCCTCTACGGTCTGGTCACATTCACCGTCGCCATCGACGCCACCAGTTTTCTCGCCGCAAAGCCGGCGGTCGACGACACGCTGCTGTCAGCCGTCTTCGGCGGCATCGTTTCGGGCATCGGGTCGGGAATCGTTTTCCGCGTGAACGGCAGCCTGGGAGGCACAGACATAGTCGTGGTGCTGGTGAAAAAATACTTTGCTTTCAACGCCGGTCACGTCATGCTGGGTATCAACGCCGCCCTGATGACGGTGGCCGCCTTCCTGTTCGGCGCCAAGCCGGCGATGTTCACCCTGATCGCGATGTATATGAGCGCGATGATAGTCGATAAGGTAATCGCCGGCTTCAATACCAAGAAGACGGTGCTGATTGTCTCTGATTGCAGCGATGAGATCGCGGCGGCGATAATGAATGAGGTGGGGCGGGGGGTAACGTTCATCAAGGGGCAGGGAGCCTTCACCCGCGAGGACAAAAAAGTGGTGTTCGTCGTCGTGACGCTGACCCAGATGGCCAAAATCAAGCCGATCGTGGACGCGATCGACTCGCACGCCTTGATGATAGTGCAGGATGCCGTCGAGGTGCTGGGCCACGGGTTCAGTTTGCCGAAGTACCGTAGCGGCGAAGAGGATTAGCTGCTTGAATAAACTGAACGGCGGGCGAGAGCCCGCCGTTTTTGTTTATTCCCTCGTAGCATCAAGGCTCGGTTAGGAAGCGGTAGACGGGCAGGGCGACGCAGGTGACGGCGATGATATAGACGACGAGGGCGCCGGCCTTGTTGCCGTGTAAGAAGAGCCAGCGGCCGAACATATAGGCATGGGCGGCGGCGACGAGGGCGACGAGGATGATGATAATCACTGGTCGGGCTCCCTTCTGATCTCCCGGGTCTTGCGGAGGAGGCCGGTGCGGCGGAGCTCTGTGTTGACGACGATGTTAAAGGCGGCCTGGGGGAAGCGTTTTTCCCAGCCGTACTGCCACATGTCGGCCCTGGTCAGAAACTTGGGCCTGATGTAGTAGCCGAAGTCGGCGACGTCGGCGTCCCAGCCCTGGGTGCGGACGAGCATGTTAAGTATTTGCTCGTTGATTGTGTTTGATATCTGCGTTTCCAGCAAGTGCAGGAACTCTTCCTGTTCATAGGCGATGCCGGAGGGGATGGCGGTGATATCGCCCTCGAGGAAGACGTCGATGCTGACGACGGGGCGGTCGCCGCCGATATCGACGGCGATTTTTGGGGCGCGGCCGTTGCGGAGCCTGACGTTGATCTGACTCTGGGGGGCGAGGGGGTCGGTGACGGTGACGAAGCCCTGGGGGAATTTATCGAGGAGGATGGCGAGGGCGCGGGTCTCGCCGGTATCGAGGAAACCGACCAGTTTATCCTCCTTGAATACCGCCGTGCCGGCGAATTCGGTGGGGTTGCCGCCCTGGCGGGGCAGAGCGCCGGGCAGGTAGGTATTGACTTTGCTGTTAGGCTGGTCGGCGGCGCTGCGGTCGGAGGCGGTGGAAGGGTTGAGGCCGTAGCTGACGGCGAGGGGGGCGCCGCTGCTGGCCTTGAGGCGGGTGTAAAACTGGTGGAGGGTGAGGGGGAGAAAGTAGGAGGCTTCGTCGTAGCTGCGCATGTAGTTCTGCACCCAGCGGGAGATGAGGGTTTCGATAGGCGGTTTGTTGGCCTTGAAGATGTCGCTGACTTTGGCGCCGTGGACGACAATTAAGAAGGTGGAACCGCGAAACTCCCGGAAACGCAGAAGAGGACTGATGAGGTCCTCGACGCCGGCACGGGCGAGGTCTTCGCCGATGACGAAGGCGGTGATGTGGGTGAGACTGACGTTGCGGGATATGGAGGCGTTGAGGAGGTTGCGGGCCTCGGCGAGGGAGGGGGCTTTAACGGTCATGACGGTGGACGGTTCCTTGCCGGCGGCGCCGCCGCTGTCGCCGGCGGCCAGGACGGCCGTGTTGGCCATGCGGTAGGTGACGAGGAGGTCGCCGTCGCCGGCCCTGTCGATGCCTATGCTGACGACCCAGGCGACCTCGTCGGTCTCCTTGGCGCCGTTGCAGCCGGCGGTGAGCAGGCAGGCCAGGAGGATAAGAATCAATGCCGTTCGCATGCTATCGCCTCCCTTTGAACCAGGCGCCGACGAGCAGGGCGAGCACGGTGAGGGCGAAGCCGGGGGCGAGGATGTCGGTGAAGAGCGTTGTCCCCAGGGATAGGACGAGGAGAAGGGGCTTGGGGGTGGGGAGGCGGAAGAGGCGGGCGAGGGTGTAGAGGGCGCCGTAGAGGCAGGCGGCGATGCCGAGGACGCCGGCCATGACCCAGAGGAGGATAAAGAGAGATTCGAAGCGCTGCATGTATCTGTTGATGTAGATGAGGCGGGCCATCTCGTAGAAGGGGAGGGTCTTCTCGGCGGCGATGGCGGCGCCGAAGGTCATGACAAAGACGGCGTTGGCGGCGCTGCGGATGAAGGCGCTGCCGCCGAAGCCGAAGATTATCGCCGCCTGGATGGTTCTGGCGTTCTGGAAGGCGGGGGCGAGGAGCATGAGGAGAACGGTCGGCGCACTGCCGCCGACGAAAAGCAAGGTGGGCTGGAGGAGGGAGGGGAGGCCGTTGCCAAGGAGGGGGAAGAGGTAGAGTGGCCGCATCTCCGGGCTGAGGCCGGCGAAGACGAGGAGAAGGCCGGCGACGGCGAAGGGGAGGATGAGGAAGGTGACGCGGGTCATAGCCTCGATGCCGAGGTAGACGAGGAGTATGGCGGCGAGGCCGTAGACGAGGATGATGGTGTTGAACTCGGCCTGGGGCAGGGCGGTGAGAAGGGTGTTCTCGGCGAACTGGCGGGTCCACAGGCTGGCGGTGGCAAAGAAAGCGAAGAGGTAGAATAGGCCGAGGGGATAAACGGCCAGCCGCCCCAGCAGGCGTTGGGTGAGGGTGAAGAGATCGCCGCCGTAGCGGGCGAGGAGGGACTGGAGAATCCAGAGGAGGGTGCCGGCGGCAAGGCTGCCAAGGAGGGGGGTGACCCAGCTGAAGGGGCCGGCGTTCTCGGATACGATAGCCGGGGTGGCGAGAAAAACGAGGGGGAAAGAAATGGAGTAGGCGAGGCCGATGCCTTCGGCCATGCCCATGCGGCCGCTGCGGTAGTTCACTGCTCTCCCTCCTCTTCCGGCGGCTCCTTGGTCCAGGCGCGGCTGACGGCGGGCTGGCGGCGGCGGTCCTTGGTGCCGAGGGCGTCGGGGCGCTGCTCCTGGCTGTAGACTTGGCCGCGCAGGACGACGTCATAGTTGGCGATCGTACGGGGGGCAATGGGAACGAGGTAGGGCATGCCAAAAGATTTCATGCCGCAGAGGAGGGCGGCGAGAGCGAGGAGGGCCATGGCGATGCCGACCAGCCCGAAGGTGGTGGCGACGATAAAGAGGATGAAGCGGATGATGCGCACGGCGGAGGACATGCGGTACTCGGGAATGGTGAACGAGGCCAGGCCGGTGATGGCGACGAGGACGACGACGATGGGACTGACGATACGGGCGGCGACGGCGGCTTGGCCGAGGATGATGGCGCCGACGATGCCGATGGTAGAGGCGAGGAGGCCGGGAATGCGGACACCGGCCTCGCGGACGAGCTCGAAGGAAATCTCCATCACCAGGACTTCGAACCAGGCGGGGAAGGGGACGTTCTCGCGCGAACCGGCGACGGCGAGGAGGAGCTCGGAGGGTATGGCCTCGGGGTGGAAGTAGCTGAGGGCCAGGTAGAGAGAGGGGAGGACGGTGGAGATGAGGGCGCCGAAGAGGCGGAGGACGCGCATGAAGTTGGCGATGCCGGATTTGACGCTAAAGTCCTCGGCGGAGTGGAAGAAGCTGAAGAAGGAGACGGGGAGGATTTGGGCGAACGGGTTGCCCTCAAGGATGAGGGCGACGCGACCTTCGGTAAGATGGGTGACGACGCGGTCGGGCCGCTCGGTGGAGAGGGTCTGGGGAAAGAGGATGGTTGGGGAATCCTCGATAAACTGGGCGAGTTCGGCGGAGTCGGCGATATAGTCGGTTTCGATACCCTGCAGACGGCGGCGGACCTCGGCTACCAGCGTGGGATTGGCGATGGAGTCGATGTACATGAAGGCGCAGTTGAGCCGACCGCGGCTGCCGATCTTGATGAGCTCGGTAACGAGGTCGCTGCTGTGGAGCATGGAGCGGACGAGGCCGGTGTTGACGCGGAGATTTTCGCTGAAGGCGGCGAGGGAGCCGCGGACGGTTTGCTCGGTCTTGGGGGCGTCGACGCCGCGGTGCTCCCAGCCTTTGGTCTCGATGACGACGGCATCGGCGAGGCCGTCGACGATGAGGACGGTATCGCCAATGTTGACGCCGTCCTGGAGATCCTTGAAGGTATTTATGCGGCGGACCTGGCCGTTGGGGATGGTGCGCTTCATGAGGAGGTCGATGGTATCGCCGTCATAGAGGGGGCCGGTGGCGGACATGAGGGGAGCGAGGACGAAGCGGTCTAGTTTGGTGCCGTCGACGAGGCCTTCCATGTAGACGAGCAGGGCGGCGGCCGGGTCGTCCCCGCCCACCTCGAAATCGCGTATGATAAGATCCTTATTGCGGGGCAGGCGGTATATCTCCTCGAGGGTGCGGCGGTTTTCGGTGAGACTGGTGTGGATACCTGCGTCGCCGGGATCCTGGCTGTGCTGGTAGGCGAAGAAGACGGGAGCGAGGTGGGACCACTGCCGTTCGAGGGCTGTCAACTCGGTACGGTACCGCTGAATGTCGGCGGTGAGGGTTCTGTCACGGAGGGCAGCTTGTGTTTTTGCCATGAAAATTTCGAGGCGCCGCCCAAAGTCTACCATGGCGGCGAGGTGTCCGCGGGCGGCTGCCGTCGCGCCGGCATCCTCCATGGGAGGATGCCCCGTGTCGAAGGGACGGTCCTCATCGAGGACGAAGGGGTCGGGGTCGGCCGGGGGAGTGTAGTCGATGAGGTTTTTGAGGCGCCGCCAAGCACTGACGGGGGAAATCTCCGGCATAATATTACCTCGCTTGGTTACTTAAGCTATTATGCGCAAAAATAGGGATTTGATGCTCGGGAGAAAGGGTCCCAAAACTGACCCTGCGGGTACGAAAACGGTTTAATGGCAACAATAAAGCGGAGAAGGAAGGATGGAGATTTTTTTGCCAAGCTCTTTCCCCAGACAGCAAATTATGCTAAATTTAACAGTACGGAGCAAGCTACAGAGAGAATATTTCGAGGAGGCTTCTGCACATGGAACTGTGGTACAGCGAATTCCAGACCAAGGACCTGAGCCTGAGCGCCAGGGTCAAGGAGACGCTCTACATGGGCAAGTCCGATTTCCAGGAAATCGCCGTGCTGGATACGTTCGAGTTCGGCCGCATGCTGGCGCTGGACGGCGTTTTTCAGACCAGCATCTTCGACGAGTTCATCTATCACGAGATGATCGCCCATGTACCGATGTTCGTCCATCCCAATCCCCGGAACGTGCTCATCATCGGCGGGGGCGACGGCGGCACGGCGCGGGAGGTCGTCCGCCATCCCGGAGTGGAACGGGTGGAGATGGTGGAGATCGACGGGGCGGTCGTCGAGGTGTGCAAGAAGTTCTTGCCGGAGATTAGCACCGTGCTGATAAACGGCAATGACAAGTTCCGCCTGAAGATCGGCGACGGCATCGACCATATGGCTCAGGCCACGGATATGTATGATGTCATCATCGTCGACTGCTCCGACCCGATCGGGCCGGGGGAAGGGCTGTTCACCGGCAAATTCTACGCCGACTGCTTCAAGGCGCTCAAGGCTGATGGCCTGTTCGTGCAGCAGACCGAGTCGCCCTTTTATCACCAGCCGCTTCTTAAGCGCCTCAGAAAGGATATCGAAGCCCTCTTCCCGATCACCAGAACCTATCTGGCTCAGATCCCCCTCTACCCGGGCGGCACCCACTGCTTCACCATCGGCTCCAAGAAGCACGACCCGCTGGCCGTCGATACGGCCAAGCTCCCCGACCTTAAAACCCGTTACTGGAACAGGGAGCTCCAGAAGAGCGCCTTCGCGCTGCCGACGTTCATCCAGGAACTGTTCAAATAGCAAAAGCTGCCGGCTATCAGCCGGCAGCTTTTAGTTTACTTATCAACGGCCGCCTATGTAAGGTTTTCCGGGTTTAGCCCTTGCAGCTCCTCGGGCACGAATCGGCCGTCCCTGCGGACCAGCATGTTGTCGAAACGGATTTCGCCGCCGCCGTAAGCCGGGGTTTGGATGCAGACCAAATCCCAGTGGATGGCGGATTTATTGCCGTTGAAGGCTTTTTCGTAAGCGTTGCCGGGAGTGAAGTGGAAGGAGCCGCTGATTTTTTCGTCGAAGAGGGTGTCCTTCATCGGCCGTTCGATATAGGGGTTGACGCCGAGGGCGAATTCGCCGATGTAGCGGGCGCCGTCATCGGTGTCCAAGACTTTGTTGATTTTTTCGCTGTCGTTGGCGGTCGCGCCGACGATTTTGCCGTCCCGGAATTCGAGGCGGATGTTCTCATAAGTGAAGCCCTGGTAGACGGCGGGGGTGTTATAGCTGATAACGCCGTTGACGGAGTCCCTCACCGGCGCGGTGTACACCTCGCCGTCGGGGATGTTGCGGCGGCCGGCGCATTTGACGGCCGCGATGCCGCGGACGGAGAAGGCGAGATCGGTGCCCGGACCGGTTATCCTCACCCGGTCTGTGCGCCCGAGGAGGGCGATCAGGGGATCCATGGCCACGGCCATTTTGGCGTAGTCGAGGGTGCAGACGCGGAAATAGAAATCCTCGAACGCTTCGGTGCTCATCGCGGCCAGTTGGGCCATGGAGGGGCCCGGGTAGCGGAGAACGCACCACTTGGTATTGGGTACGCGGATGTCGAGGTGGACGGGCTTGACCCAGTTCTGTTGGTAAAGCTGCAGCCTGTCGGCGGGAACGTCGGCCATCTCGCTGATATTGTCGCTGGCCCTTATGGCGATATAAGCGTCCATCGCCTTCATGCGCGCCGCCTCCCATTCGCCGGCTAAGGCAAGCTGCTCTGACGCGGCGCCGCGGAGGAGGGCGCGGAGGAGCTGGCTGCTCTTGAGGCTGAGGAAGGGGACGGCGCCGGCGTGGTAGGCCTCGTCGACGAGTGCCTTGGCGAGCGGGAGAGCCCCGTCGACCGTCTCGATGAGTAGTTTTTCGCCCGGAGCGAGGGCGGCGGAGTAGTGGATGAGGTTATGGGCGAGCGTGATGATGCGGGGATCCATTAGTATTCCTCCTTGCTGCATCTGGGGACTTCTAAACGGCCTTTCTCTATAATATTTACTCTTTCACTCCCTTATCCTGCCGCGAAGAAGAAGTTGGCTGGGATGGCCGCTTTTGGTACAATGGAAAGGAGGTGATTATGATGGACAAAGCAACCGTTGTACTTAGCCGCTGGCTGCCGGACGCGTTCACCGACACGCTGGCGGAAAAATGCCGGCTAATCCGGCCGGCCGAAGACGAGGCGTTTAGCCGCGAGGAACTCCTGGCCGCCGTCCGGGGCAGCGACGCGATACTGGCCGTGGGCGACCGCATCGACGAGGCGGTGTGCGTTGCCGCCGCCCCTACCTGCCGCGTCGTCGCCAACTTCGGCGTGGGCTACAACAATATCGACGTAACCGCCGCCACAGCCCACGGCATTTGGGTCACCAACACGCCCGACGTGGTGACCGACGCGACCGCCGATCTTGCTTGGGCGTTGCTGCTGGCCGCCGCCCGCCGGCTGGGCGAATGCGACCGCCTGGTGCGGGCGGGGCGGTGGAAAAGCTGGGGGCCGCTCTTCATGCTGGGCTGCGACGTTTCCGGCACGACGCTGGGCATCGTCGGCGGCGGGCGCATCGGCCTGGCGATGGCCAAGCGCGCTCTTGGCTTTAATATGGACATTTTGTATACCGCCAATTCTCCCAAGCCTGACTTCGAAAAAGCCACCGGCGGCCGGTTCGTCCCGTTGACCACCCTCCTCCGCGAAGCCGACTTCGTTTCCCTCCACGTGCCGCTTACCGAGCAGACCCGCCACCTGATCGGCGCCCCCGAGCTGGCGATGATGAAGAAGACGGCCGTCCTCGTCAACACGGCCCGCGGCCCGGTGGTGGACGAAAAGGCGCTGGTCGCCGCCTTGGAGGCGCGCACGATCGCCGGCGCCGGCCTCGACGTGTTCGAGCAGGAGCCGCAGGTCGAACCCGGCCTGCTGCGGCTCGACAATGTCGTCCTTGCCCCCCATGTCGGCAGCGCCACGCTCGAATGCCGTACAGGCATAGCCCGCATGGCCTGCCGCAACATCCTGGCCGTGCTGCGGAGCGAGCTCCCGCCCAACTGCCTCAACCCCGAGGCGCGTAAATAGCTTGACAGGTCAATGCCCGATGGGATATAATAATCTACGTTGTTCCTCGATAGCTCAATGGTAGAGCACGCGGCTGTTAACCGCGGGGTTGTAGGTTCGAGTCCTACTCGAGGAGC
>JALHDI010000117.1 GCA_022839045.1 Sporomusaceae bacterium | reverse complement strand
TGGTCGGCTTCTCCATCGCCCACTACTACGGCGGCTGGCGGGCCGTGAAGGAATCGGTGCCGGCCGTCCTCTGCCTCGGGTTCACGATGGGCGGAGTGCTCCTCATCATGTGCAACTTCATTACCCCCTACGTCGGCTCGTTCACCGCCGGCATGGCCGGTCTCCTGGTCGGCGGCCTCGTCGTCACCAGGCTCAAGGCCTACCGGCCCAAGGATGGCATGCTGCTGCAGGAAGCCGGCACCGAGCCGTTCGGCTTCCACCGGGCCTTCTCAGCCTACTACCTGCTCATCGGCGTCGTCTTCATCGTCTACCTCATCCCGCCGCTCAAGAACTGGCTGAATACCCTGTGGACGATCGGCATGCCCTACCCCGAGACGAAAACCGTCTTCGGCTACACCAACAAAGCCGTGAAAACCTACGCCGGCATAAAAATGTTCACCGCCCCCGGGACGCTCATCTTCGCCTCCGCCTTCCTCGCCTACCTCTACTACCGGGCGAAGAAAATGTGGCCCCAGGGCGGCGGCAAAACCGTCCTCAATAAATCGCTACGCCAGGCTCTCGGCGCCACCCTGACCGTCATGACCATGAGCATGATGGCCGTCGTCATGATGGAAACCGGCATGACCAGCTATCTCGCCAACGGCATGGCCAAATACTTCGGGGCCGCCTACGCCATCGCCTCGCCCTTCATCGGCGTCCTCGGGGCGTTCATGACCGGCAGCAACACCAACTCCAACATCCTCTTCACCGGCCTCCAGAGGGAAGTCGCCACCCTGCTCTCCATAAGCCCGTTCGTCATCCTCGGCCTCCAGACGACCGGCGGCGCCATCGGCAACATGTTCTGCCCGATGAACGTCGCGCTGGGAACAGGCGTGACCAACACCGTCGGCCGCGAGGGCGAATGCCTCAAGGCGACGACCCTGTACACCATCATCCAATGCCTGGTAGTCGGTGCGCTAGCCTGGCTGATGCTGTATGTGCTCTTCCCGGGCATGAAATAGGAGGTGGAGGCAATGACGCAGGCAAGCCCGCAAACAGGTGCGCCGCAAGTATCGCAGGCGGTGGCCTTCAAGAAAAAATACAAAATCACCGGGATGGTCGTATCGGTCATAATCATGTGGCTTGATTATTTCCTGGTCCATCAGGGTCTGATCGCCAGCGACATGAGCATAGTCGGCATCGGCATGATCATCATGCTCGTCGGCGCGGCGGTCGCCTACTATTTCGGCTGATCAACCGCCCGCGGCGGCATCAGCAGCAGGGGACCCGCCCGGCCCGGCCGCGCGCGGGTCCCTATCGTTTCTACGGGAGGAGGCTGGAGCAAATGCGTTTCCTGCTGGCCGGCGGCGCCGGCGAAATAGGCAGGCACATCAGCCGCTACATTGCCGAGCGGGGGCACGAGGTAGTCGTGCTCGACAAAGCGCCCTGGACCGAGGCGGGTGGCCTCGGCCCGCCCATCGTCATCCGGGGCGACCTGCAGGATAAAAAGCTCGTCGAGGCCGCGCTGGCGGGAACCGACGTCGTCGTAAACCTCGCCTGGAGCTTCGCCGCCGACGCCGCCACCATCTTCCGTGAAGACCTCGGCGGCCACGTCAACCTCCTCGAAGCCGCCGCCGCCGGCGGGGTCAAACGCTTCATCTACGCCAGCACGGCCGCCGTCTACGGCGCCCCTGCGGGCGAACCGGTGACCGAGGAGCATCCCTGCCTGCCGCTCAAAGCCCGCAAGCCGCTTTACGCCCTCGGCAAGTTCTCCGCCGAACAGCTCTGTCATATCTATCATAACGGGAAGGGGTTGCCGGCCACCGTCGTCCGCTTCTGGTGGGCCTTCGGCGACACCATCGGCGGCCGTCACCTGCGGGAGATGGTCGCCGCGGCCGAAAACAACGAGCCGCTCAAAGTCGTCGCCGGCGCCGGCGGCACCTTCGTCGCCATGGACGACCTCGCCGCCTTCATCCTGGCCGCTGCCGGCGCGCCCGCCGCCGCCGGCGGCGTCTACAACCTCGGCAGCATGTTCCTCACCTGGACGGAAATAGCGGCCATGATAATCGACATGGTCGGCTCGCGCTCCTATCTGGTCGAATCCTCCGGTGGCGCCTGGCGGGGGCCGGCTTTCCTCAACGAGCGGTGGCGCCTGAGCTGGGAGAAAGCCGCGCGGGAAACCGGCTATCGGCCGCAGCGGGAAAACGGCGCCCTCCGCGAGGCCTTCTTCCGCGCCCTGGCCGGCTGTGCCGGGCAGGCGCCCCTGGGAGTCGCCCGCTGAACGGCGGCGCCCTCCACCCCCCCCGGCGGCCGCCCGCCAGACACGGCCGCACCCATTCCCAAGGAGGCTGAGAGCATGTCGCCAGCCGAACCGGCCCTCTGGTACATCGGCCTGGTCCTGCTCGGGCTGGTCACCGGCGTCATGACCGGCCTTTTAGGCATTGGCGGCGGTTTCCTCATCACCCCGGCCCTCCACATCCTCTTCGGCATCGCCTACCCGGTGGCGGTCGGCACCAGCCTCGTCCAGATCGCCGCCGCCACCCTGCTGTCCGCCTGCGGGCACTGGCGGCGAAAAAACGTCGACCCGCGGCTCGGGCTGCTCATGGCCGCCGGCGGCCTGATCGGCGCCGAAGGCGGCGTGCGGCTGCTCAAAACCGCGCTAGCCCTCGGCCCGCTGACCGTCGGCGGCCGCCCGCACCTCTTCGTCGACCTCCTGCTCGACAGCGCCTACCTCGTCCTCCTCGCCGGGGTGGCCGTCTTCATGCTGCGCGAAAGCCTCTCCTGCCAGGCCGGCGACAGCGAAACCCCGCTCGCCCGGCGGCTCAGGAACTGGGCGGTCTGGCCCCTTCTGTCCTTTCCCGCCTCCGGCATCGAACGGCTAACCCTGTGGGTGCCCCTGGCCATCAGCCTGGCCGTAGGCTGCCTCGCCGGCCTGCTCGGCCTCGGCGGCGGCTTCATCGGCCTGCCGCTCATGATCTACCTCATCGGCCTGCCCACCCGGCTGGCCGTCGGCACCAGCACCCTCCAGGTCTTCATCGCCGGTGCTTACGGCGGCCTGCGCCACATGCAGCACGGCCACACCGACTGGCTCGTCGCCTTCTGGCTGATCCTCGGCGCGCTCGCCGGGGTCAGAATCGGCGTCCGGCTTTGCGCCCGCGTCGACGCGCGCGCCACCCGGAAATGCTTCGCCGCCCTGCTGGCGCTCGCCGCGCTCATGGTCGCGTCCCGGCTCCTCTCCCTCGGCGGCGCGACATAACGCCGCCTAAAAGCCGCGACAAATTAATCGAAAATACCTGGAACACTTTCCCCTTGTCCATCATATACTGTTAGCGAAACAAGCAGGGAAGGGCGGAGGGGGCACCATGATCAAAACCAGCGACCTAAAAATCAAGGAAGTGGTAAATGTAATCGACGGCAAACGGCTGGGGGCCATCACCGACATCGAAATAGACATCGAAAGCGGTCGTCTCACCGCCATCGTCGTCCCCGGGCCCGGCCGCTTCCTCGGCCTGTTCGGCCGCAACGAAGACATCGTCATCCCCTGGGACAAAATCAGCAAAATCGGCGTCGACTGCATCCTGGTGGAAAGCCCGCAATTTGCCGAACTAAAACACATCGAGAAATGACGGGAAATCCCTCCATTAAACTGGAGGGATTTCTTTTGAATTTGCCTGCTTGCGGAGAACGCGGCCTGTGCGCGACTCGATGCCGGGGTAAAGTCGCGCAAGAGGGCACGCCGGATTCCCCCGCAAAAAAAACTTCCCCGTCGAACAGGGAACCGCCGGCGGGAATGAGAATAATAGCCTATATAAATACCCGACCGGAGGCAAGCCCAAAATGGACAACCAATACGACATCGCCCTCATCGGCCTCGCCGTCATGGGCGAAAACCTCGCCCGCAACATCGCCGGCCGCGGCCACCGCATCGCCGTCTACAACCGCACCCCCGAGCGCACCCGCGCCTTCCTCGCCGGCCCCGCCGCCGGCCTGCCCATCGGCGCCGCCTACACCCTCGCCGACCTCGCCGCCATGCTTACCAGGCCGCGCAAAATATTCCTCATGGTCAAAGCCGGCCAGCCCGTCGACGACATGCTCGCCGCCCTCCGGCCCCACCTCGAGCCCGGCGACATCGTCATGGACGGCGGCAACTCCCACTACGCCGACACCCGCCGCCGCTACGCCCAGCTTGCCGCCGAAGGCATCAGCTACCTCGGCGTCGGCGTATCCGGCGGCGAAGAAGGCGCCCTCACCGGCCCCAGCGTCATGCCCGGCGGCGACCCCGACGCCTACGAAGCCGTCGCCCCCGTCCTCACAAGCATCGCCGCCCGCGCCGCCGGCCGCCCCTGCTGCGCCTACGTCGGCCCCGACGGCGCCGGCCACTACGTCAAAATGGTCCACAACGGCATCGAATACGGCGACATGCAGCTCATCGCCGAAGCCTACGCCACCATGAAAGACCTCCTCGGCATGAGCGCCGGCGAAATGCAGGAAATCTTCGCCCGCTGGAACCGCGGCCGCCTCGAATCCTACCTCATCGAAATCACCGCCG
Organism: Sporomusaceae bacterium; assembly: GCA_022839045.1. The sequence goes on along the minus strand of JALHDI010000117.1, from coordinate 3,980 downwards.
CCATCCTCGGCCGCACCGACCACCTCACCGGCCGCCCCCTCGTCGACCTCATCCTCGACAAAGCCGGCCAGAAAGGCACCGGCAAATGGACCTCCCAGGACGCCCTCGACCTCGGCGTCCCCGTCCCCACCATCACCGAAGCCGTCTACGCCCGCTGCCTCTCCGCCTACAAAGACGAGCGCGTCGCCGCCGCCGGCCTTCTCGCCGGCCCGCGGGAAACCTGGCAGGGCGACAAAAAAGACAAAGACGCCTTCCTCGCCGCCCTCGAGAGCGCCCTCTACGCCGCTAAAATCTGCTCCTACGCCCAGGGCTTCGCCCTCCTCCGTGCCGCCGCCCAAAACTACCGCTGGGACCTCCGCTACGGCGAAATCGCCCTCCTCTGGCGGGGCGGCTGCATCATCCGCGCCCGCTTCCTCGAAGACATCGCCGCCGCCTACAACCGCGACGGACACCTCGCCAACCTCCTCACCGACCCCTTCTTCGCCGCTGCCTTAGGGGGCAGCCACGCCGGCCTGCGCGAAGTCGTCGCCGCCTGCCAGCGGCTCGGCGTCCCCGTCCCCGCCTTCAGCGCCTCCTTGGCCTACTACGACGGCTACCGGCGCGCCGTCCTCCCCGCCAACCTCATCCAGGCCCAGCGCGACTACTTCGGCGCCCACACATATGAGAGAACCGACCGGGAGGGTACCTTCCACACCGACTGGACAAAGAAATAGGCGCAACTTTTTCGGTCGTTGATAAAGGCCCATCTGCGGCGTTGCTCCTCAGAGCGCTTGCTAGCGTACGATTCGAGTACGCTAGCAAGCGCTCTTCCGGTGCGCCTTGCACTGGACCTTTCTGAACGGCCGCGGCTGTTCGAGACGGCGCGCCGCAGGCGACGGAGAACGCAGGCCAAAGCCTGTGTTCTCTGTAAGCAGAAATTGGCATAAAGAAGGCGTGACCATAGGTCACGCCTTCTTTTAACGTTTCTCCTGCAGCCGCGCGATCGCCGCGAACTCCGGCGCCAGCTTCGCCGCCAACTCCTCGAACAGCCCGTAATACTCATGGTACACCCGGTGGCGCTCCGCGTCCGGCTCGTAACGGGCCGCCACCCGCACCAGCCCCGCCGTCCCGTCCAGGTCCGGCAGCAGCCCCTGGGCGTACAGCCCCAGCAGCGCCGCCCCGTACACCGACCCCGTCGGCTCCGCCGCCACCTCCACCGGCCGATCGAACACATCCGCCATAATCTGCAGCCACAGCGGCGAACGGCTGAAACTCCCCGCCGCCCGCACCCCGGTAACCTCCCCGGCCGCCTCGCGCACCGGGCGGAAAATCCCGTACAGGCAGAACATAACCCCCTCCATCATCGCCCGCACCAGATGGGCCCGCGTATGATTAAGCCCCAGCCCGAAAAACACGCCCCGCGAACGCGCGCTCCACAGCGTCGCCCGTTCCCCGGCCAGGAACGGCAGCGCCACCAGCCCGTCCGACCCCGCCGGCACCTTCGCCGCCATCGCCGTCAGCAACTCGTACGCGTCCGTCCCGCCTGCGCGGGCCGCCTCCCGTTCAGCCTCGCCCAGCGCATCCCGCACCCACCTGAGCGCGATCCCGCCGCTGTTCATCGCCACCCCCGCCAGCCAATGCCGGTCGGTCAAATTATAACACCACGTCAGGCGCTCCGGATGCACATACGGCGCAGCCTTCACCGTCCGCACCGCCCCGCTCGTGCCCACCATCGCCGCCACCAGCCCGGGAGCCACCGCCCCCGAGCCCAGGTTCGACAACGCCCCGTCGCCCGCCCCCAGCACCACCGGCAGGGAAGGGGACACCCCCAGCGCCGCCGCCGCCGCCGGCAAAAGCCCCGACTCGACATGCGTCGTCGGATACACCGGCGACAACTGCTCCGGCCTCAGCCCTAAGAGCGCCAGCAGCTCCGGGTCCCAGCGCCAATTGTTGATATCATAAAGCCCCGTCCCCGACGCGATCGACCGGTCCACCACGAACCGCCCCAGCATCCGGAACAGGATATACTCCTTGATCGAAACGAACCTCGCCGTCCGCCGGAAGATATCCGGCCGCTCCTCCTTGAACCACATAATCTTCACCAGCGGATACTGCGGGCTCAGCATACAGCCCGTCCGCGCATAAATCGCCCGCTCGTCGCGCTCGCGGCCGATCCGCTCCACATACCTCTGGCCGCGCGTATCCGCCCAGATCAAAAGCCGGTAGAGCGGCCGCCCCGCCTCGTCCACCGGCATAATGCTATGGAAAAAAGTGCTGAAACACATGCTCGCCCGCGTCCCCGCCGGCAGCGCCGCCGCCGCCAGCGCCTCGCGCACCGTCGCCGTCAGCGCCTGATAAATCTCCTCCGCGTCCTGCTCCGCCCAGCCCGGCTGCGGCGTATACAGGGCATACTCGCGGCTCCGTCCCGCCACCGCCGTACCGTCCGCGCGGTACACCACCGCCCGGCAGCCCGTCGTCCCGACATCCGCCCCGATTATAACCTGGTTGCCCATTCTATAGCCTCCCGTTTTAAGGCCGTTGATAAGCGCCCATCTGCGTTGTTGTTCCTGCGGGCGCTTGCTAGCGTACTACCGCGCGTCCTCGGAGCCGCCTAGCATCTGGGCACTTCTGAACGGCCTATTCTCATCTACCTTAAAAAGCTCGACCGGCAGTCCGATCCTGGCCTGCCTTCACATCTACCCTCAATTATAAAACCCCGTCCACCGTCCGGCAACCCAAGCCTTCCCAGCCTAACCTCTCATCATATTCAATCTTCCTTCCGCCCATTCTTCCGCCCCCGCCGCAAAATCCCTTCTTATGTAACAAACCCCCGTCCGCCGCCGTCGCGACTTCTGTCGAACCCTATCTGGCCGTCGTCCCCGAAAAAAATACAACCGCCGACCATGCCAGGAAGTCAGCGGATTTTTGTCGAATTTTTAATTTGTAAAATATTCAATTTTATTGTAGAAATTTCTTCGGCTAGCAGGATTTACACAATATGTGGCGTAGTTATTATTAGGACCTACTAAATATAGTAGTCCTCTTTTAGCCTCTGGACCCGCCGCAAATGCTCCGGACACCATTTTACCACACCGCCGGAAGAAACGGAAGTAGGAGGGACAAGCCCATGCGTTGCCCGTTCTGCAGCTATGGTGAAAGCAAAGTGATCGACTCCCGGGCCGCCGAAGAAGGCAGCTCCATCAGGCGGCGGCGCGAATGCCTGCAATGCATGCGTCGCTTCACCACCTACGAAGTCGTCGAAGAATCGCCCCTCATGGTCATCAAAAAAGACGGCCGGCGCGAACTCTTCGACCGCACCAAACTCATGAACGGCATCCTGCGGGCCTGCGAAAAGCGGCCCATCCCCCTCAGCGTCGTCGAAACCGTCGTCGACAAAGTCGAGAAAGAACTCCGCAACCTTATGGAGCGGGAAGTAACCTCCCGCCACATCGGCGAGACCGTGATGCGTCACATCAAAGACATCGACCAGGTGGCCTATGTACGATTCGCCTCGGTCTACCGGCAGTTCGCCGACATCAACAACTTCATGCAAGAACTCGAAACACTGATGAAAACACAATCGGTGAAAAGCCACAACTAAATGAGGTGAAGGATAAATGTTCGCAAAAATCCTGAAACGTGACGGCCGTGAAGTTCATTTCGATGAAGCGAAAATCACCGAGGCCATCTTCAAAGCCGCCAAAGCCGTAGGCGGCGCCGACAAAGAAATGGCCATCCAGCTCACCCTCGACGTCATCAAATACCTTAAACAGAAATACAACGGCGGCCTTTTCGGCGTCGAAGACGTCCAGGACGCCGTCGAAAAAATACTCATCGAAAAAGGCCACGCCCGCACCGCCAAAGCCTACATCATCTACCGCAACCAGCGCACCCGCATCCGCGACGCCAAATCCGACCTCATGGACGCCGTCGCCGAAATCCTCGTCGAAACCAACCGCGAAAACGCCAACGTCTCCAACTCCCCCTCCGCCAAAATGCTC
>JALHDI010000116.1 GCA_022839045.1 Sporomusaceae bacterium | reverse complement strand
AACACCGACATGATGAAAATCAGCATGAAAACGCGCAGCCCCTTGCTGCGCAAGAAGGAGGGGATCGGCCGCTTGGGCGAGAAGCGGGCCAGCACATTGTCGTAGAAACTGCCGCGCGGGCACCAGTTGCCGCACCAGAAGCGGCCCTTGAAAGGGGCGATGATCACCGGCGCCAGCATGCACACCAGCGCGATCACGCCGATCGCCGGATATACGAACCCGATCGCCAGGTAGGCGAGTAGAATCCAGAAAAGATAGGGCTGCAATTTGTTGCGCATCTGTTTCAACCTCCTAACCCATCCCCTGGGGGAGGGGGTACTATAAACATTATAACACACCCGGCCGGTTTTGCAATAGCAGAAAAGACCGGGCAAAAATAACAGAGGCCGTTCAGAACCCCCCAGATGCACGTTCTGATTACGGCGGTATAATCAGCGCATTAGTCTGATGGCGATAGTCGTTACGAATTTTGTACGGGTCGGCTCCGTCCGCGCCGCGACGGCCCTGGACGGGCCTAGTGCCGAGCGCGCCATGGATGGCGTAGCGCTCGGCCGCCGCGTACTCGGGACGTACGCTAGCAAGCGCCCGACGGAACAACAACGCAGATGGGGGGTTATCAACGGCCTCTATTCCGTTACCTTCACCGTCTGGCCGAGCGAATGCATATACGCGTCGCGCAGCGTCATGTCGGGGGTGAAGGTGATGGTGGCGCTGTGGACGAACTCGCCGTCCCGATGGTAGCGCAAATCGTAAATATTCACCTTGCCTTCGTCCTCGTCCGACTCCTCGAAATAAATGAACGGCGTGAACGTCGTGAAGAACTCGCCCAGCGACGTCTTGCTCGCCTGCGCGGCCAGCGGCGTCAGCTCCTGGCGGGGCAGATCGGCCTTGATATCCAGCAGCGGGAAAAGCGCCCCCAGACGGCCGTTGATGTGGCGCCGGTCGGTCTCCACCACGAAGTCCCAGTAGAAGAGGCGGCTGAGGCACGGCATCACCCATATGCGGGTCAGCAGCTCGCCGGCGAACCTGTTCGTCAGCCAGGCGTAAGCCCGCTTGCGCAGGCAGTACCTGGCGAAAATATACAACGCCAGCGTGGCGAAGCTAAGATACGACACCTGCTCGATCGGCACGCGGGTAGCGTACATCGCCAGCAGCAGCACCGTCAGGAGGGGGTCGAACACGTTCAGCAGGGGATAACTTTTCCGCTCCCGGCGAAAAGGCCATAATATTGCCGTCCCGTGGGAGTTAAAATAATCTAAGACGGTATGCGACAGGCCGCCGGCGAACGCCCACAGCAAAACCTGCCCGATATCGACCTGCGGCATCAGGAGCTTCACCCCGACGGCGATGGCCGCCGCCCACAGGGCGACGCCGGGAACGGAATGGGAAAACGCCCGGTGCTGCCTGAGAAAGGACATGTTTCCCCGCGCATAGGCGATAATGTCGAAATCGGGAGCCTGGGCGCCGAGAACGGCGGCGATATATATCGGGTCGCCGAACGCGGGCTGGTGTCCGGACAAGCCGGCTACCGCCACGCCGACGAGCGCGTGCGACAACGAGTCCATTTGCGGCACCTCCTCCTAGTATCACAGCTAAGAATTATAACACGGCTCTCCCCTTAGGTCTATGGTGTATTGCTGGAAAGGAGGTGAGGGGATGGCGGCAGAAAAACGGCACGACCCGCGGGACAAGGACGAAATCAGGCACGTCGGCGGCGTAAGCGACAGTCTCGGTGGCGTCGACCCCGAAATCGACGACACCCTCATGCGCCTGTCGGGCGGCCCCTGATCGCCGGCCGGGTTGACGGTGGCGGACGGTTGTAATATGATAAGAAATAAGGAGAAGACCTTACATACCGTAAGGTCTTCGCTTATTCGCCGGGACAAGGGCTTTGACAGGAGGGGAGAACAATACCCGCGAAAGAACTGTACCGCAGCCTCGACCCCCACTTCTCCCAGACGCTCGTCGACATCGTCGCCGCCGAGCTCAACAAAAACGTCAACATCTGCGACCACAAGGGGGTAATAATCGCCTCCTTCAGCAAGGAAAGAATTTCCCAGGTCCACGAATGCGCGGCCATCATGCTCGCCTCCGGCCGGATATACGAATTCTCCGTCACCGAAGAGGACGTCGCCCGTTACAAAGGCGTCCGCAAAGGCTTCAACGTCCCCATCATCTTCGACGGCCGCTGCGCCGGCGTCATCGGCGTCACCGGCGAGCCCGAGGCGGCCGCCCCGTACGCCCGGCTGGCGGCCCGCTTCGTCCAGGCCGCCCTCGAGTCCAGCGCCCGCCAGGAAAAGCTCGTCCGCGCCCTCCAGGAAAAGGAGGAACTGCAGACCATCTTCCTCAACAAAATCATCGCCGTCCAGGAAGAAGAACGCCGCAAAATCTCCCGCGAACTGCACGACGAAACCAGCCAGGCCCTCACCTCCATCATCGTCGGCCTGCGCGTCCTCTCCGAGCACATCGGCGGGGAGGAGGAGCGGGCCAGAGTCCTCGCCATGCGCGACCTCGCCGCCAAAACACTCGAAGACGTGCATCGCCTCGCGGTCGAGCTCCGCCCCGTCCTCCTCGACGACCTCGGCCTCGTCGCCGCGGCCCACAAATACATCGAAAGCTACACCCACCAATACGGCCTGCCCGTCGACATCGACTTCGCCGGCCTTTCGCGCGAAAGGTTCCGACCCGAAGTCGAAATCGCCCTCTACCGCATCCTCCAGGAGGCGCTCACCAACATCGTCAAACACGCCCAGGCCGGCCAGGTGCGGGTCGCCCTGAAAAAAATCCGCGGCCGTCTCCGCCTCATCGTCACCGACAACGGCATCGGCTTCGAAATCGCCGCCCTGCAGACGGCAGCCGCCGGCACCTGCCTCGGCATCCACGGCATGCGCGAGCGGGTCGCCATCCTCGACGGCGCCTTCTCCGGCCAATCCGCCCCCGGCGCCGGGACCACCATCACGGCCGAAGTCCCCCTCAAAGCAAAGCCTATTCACGGCCGTTGATATGCCCCCATCTGCGGCGTTGCTCCTCGGCTGCCATCCTCAGCGTACGTTCGTGTACGCTTCCGGTGTCATCCTCCGGTGCGCCTTGCATCTGGGAGCATCTGAACGGCCTAAGCCAATACGACACTGCGTTGACCTAATGCGAATTTCAAACAAAAAGCCCCCGGACCTCGGTCCGGGGGCCTTCGTCATCTTAATGGAAGTGGAACTCGTCCTTCGGCTTCTTCGGCTCATCCTGCTTGCCGGCCTTATAAGCCCGGTCCAAAAGCTGCACCGTGTGGAAGACCTGTTCGTTGCGGCCTTTTTGCACTAGGCCGTCGGTGATATGCATCCGGCACATCCCGCAGCCGGTGGCCACCGTATCCGCGCCCGTCGTCGCGATATCCGCCAGCTTGCGGTCGTTGATCGTCCGCGCCACATCGTAGTGCGCCAGGCTGAACGAGCCACCGGCCCCGCAGCAGCGGGCCGGCTCCTTCATCTCCACGAACTTAAGGCCCGGGATAGCCTTAAGCACCTCGCGCGGCTGGGCCGTCACCGCGATACCGCGCGCCATGTGGCACGGATCGTGCATTGTCACCGTCGCGTTCACCTCGCCGAGCGTATCGCGGCGGAACTTCACCACATCCACCAGGAACTGGCTGATCTCGTACGTCTTGGCGGCCAGCTTCTCCGCCCGCGCCTTCATATCCGGGTCGTCGGCGAACATCTGCGGATAATCGTGCTTCCAGGCCATCGTGCACGAGCCGCAGGCGGCCACGATATAATCGGGATTGTAGCGCTCGAAAGTCTCGATATTGTGCTTGGCGAACACCTTGGCCAGCTCGATGTCCCCCGATATATGCACCGGCACCGCGCAGCAATGCTGCAGCGCCGGCAGCGTCACCTCCACGTCGTTCTCCTTCAGGACGTTCATCACCGCCTGGCCGACGTCGGTATAAATGTAATTGATCGTGCAGCCGGTGAAGAACGCTACCCGAAATTTCGGGTCAGCCACCTTCACCACCTCGGGGTACTGGCTGCGGAGCGGGGTGGAGGCGAACGGCGCCATCACCCGCTTGCGGTCCAGGCCGGGCATCGGGAAGCGGGCCACCGTCGCCAGGCGGCCGGGCAGCTTCTTGAACGCCAGCGGCCCGAACAGGCCGGCCATCCGCAGGCCGAAATCGAACAGCGGCCGGGCCTTCAGCAGCGTGAACGCAGCCTTCTTGATCGGGTGCAGGCCGCGCGCCTTGACGATCGCCTCCCGCCCCTTGATGATCAGCTCGTCGGCCTTCACGCCGCACGGGCACTTCGCCGTACACGCCTTGCAGCTCACGCACATCGCCATCCGCTTGTCGAAGCCGGCGCTGATATCGCTCTGGCCGTTCAGCACCGCCTCCATAAGGGCGATCTTGCCGCGGGCCACCGTCGACTCGGTCTTGAACTCCTTGTAAATCGGGCAGACCTCCATACAGTTGCCGCACTTCATGCAATTGGCGATCGCGTCTTCCACTTCGGCCAACAAATTTCTTTGATCGCTCATTGTTTTAACACTCCCCGACAAGTTTTCCCGGATTCAGGATACAGTTGGGGTCGAGAGCCTTCTTGATCGAACGCATCGCCGCCATCCCGGCGGGGCCGAACTGGCTTTCCATATACCGCAGCTTGCCCACGCCGATGCCGTGCTCGCCGGAAAGCGTGCCGCCCAGCTGCAGGGAAACGGCGAAAATCTCGTCCATCGCCTTATACACGCGGTCCATCTCGGCATCGTCGCGGATATCGCACACGATCGTCGGGTGGAGATTGCCGTCGCCGGCGTGGCCGAACGTGCCGATCGTCACCTTGTGGCGGGCCGCGATCTCGTTCACCGCGCGGATCATATCAGGCACCTTGCTGCGGGGCACCGTCGCGTCCTCGACGAACGTTGTCGGCCTCAGCTTTGCCAGCGCCGGCAGCGCCGCGCGGCGGGCCGTCCAAATCTTGTCGCGCTCGGCCGCGTCCTGAGCCACGCGAATCTCGGCGGCGTTGTTCGCCTTCAGCACCTCCACCACCTTGGCGCTGTCCTTCGCCACTACCTCGGCGATCCCGTCCACCTCGATCAGCAGCACCGCCTCCACATCCGTCGGCAGGCCGACCTTCGCGTAATCCTCCACCGTGCGGACAGTCGCGTTATCCATAATCTCCAGCGTCGCCGGGATGATCTTCGCCGCGATGATGCTCGCGATCGCCTGGCCGGCGTCGTCCAGATTGGCGAACGTCGCCAGCATGCTCTGGCGCGCCTCGGGCGCCGGCATCAGCTTCACCGTTATCTTCGTGATCACCCCCAGCGTCCCCTCCGAGCCGGTAAACAGCTTCGTCAGGTCATAGCCGGCCACATCCTTCACCGTCTTGCCGCCGGTGTTCAGGATCCGGCCGTCGGCCAGCACCACTTCCAGGCCCATCACATAATGCTTCGAAACGCCGTACTTCAGGCCGCGCAGGCCGCCGGCGTTCTCCGACACCGTGCCGCCCAGCGTCGCCGTCGCCACCGTACCGGGATCGGGAGGATAAATCAGGCCGAACTCCTCCACCGCCTTGTTCAGGTCGCCCACCACCACGCCCGGCTCGGCCACGGCGATCAGATTGGCGGTATCGACCTCCACGATCTTGTTCATACGGGTCATCAGCAGCACGATGCCGCCCTTGAGGGGGACGGTGCCGGCGCTCAGGTTCGTTCCGGAGCCGCGGGCGTAAACGGGGGTCTTGGTTTCGTTGGCCGCCGCCAGCACCTTCGCCACCTCATCGGCCGTTCCCGGCATCACCACCGCCTCGGGCATATGCGAAAACCCCGGCGTGGCGTCATAAGAATAGCACAACAGGTCTTCCTGGCTTGTCAGGACATGCTCCGCCCCGACGATCCGCTTAAGAGAATCGATCAAACCACTCTGCATTTTCTTCCCCGCTCCTTTACGCAAATTTATGAGAAAAATTAGACACCTTTTCATATTCATTGTCCTGGTTGTCAGACCAGAAGTAAATCAGGCATATGCAGTAAAATGCCGTAGGGATAACCTGTAATGTCTCATAAGACAAAACCCTACAGCATGAGAAACTAATCACAAATTTATAAGTTTGTACTGCACCGCGTAATTCACCAGCTCCGACTTCCTGTGCACATTAAGCTTATGCATGATCCGCGAGCGGTAAGTATCGATCGTCTTCGTGCTCAGCGACAGCACGGCGCCGATCTCGCTGTTCGTATAGCCCTGGGCCAGAAAGCGCAGCACCTCGCGCTCGCGGCTTGAGAGCAGCACATACGGATCGCGGCGGTCCGGCCCCTCCCCGGGGGCGCGCAACAGACTGTCCAGCAGCTTCTCCGACAGCGACTCGTTCAGATACTTCTTGCCGGCGTGAACCTTCACGATCCCTTCCATCAACTCGGTATCGGCCGACTTCTTCAGCATATAGCCGTCGGCGCCGGCGCGCATAACCTCCTTGATATACGCCTCATCGTCGTACATCGTCAGCACCAGCACGCGGCACGGCAAACCGCGGTAGCGGATCTCCTTGATACACTCCGCGCCGCTCATCCCCGGCATCGACAAATCGAGGATCAGCACGTCGGGGCGGAGATCCTCGAGCAGCCGGAGCGCCTCCAGGCCGTTGGCCGCCTCGCCCACCACCTCGAACTGGGGCGAATAGTTCAGCATCGCCTTCAGGCCGGAACGCAGCACCGCGTGGTCGTCGGCGATGACAATGCGGATTTTCTCCATATTGCCCCCCTTAATGTCGGACAACAGTTACTCCTTTTCAATTTACCACAACTCGGCCGGTTAGTAAACGGCTTGCCTGCGTCCTCCGCAGGGTGTAAAATCAGAATAACATAATTTGTCAAAACAACTTGCTCTCCGGCATCGTTATTGCCCGGGAAAACAAAGGAGGACCCGCCGGCAAAATGCTTACCCGCCGCCAGTTCCTGAAAAAATGCGCCCTCATCCCCGTCCCCGTCTACCATAGAGTGGGGGAGGGGACCCGACGACCTCACCACCGCCGGCGACCCCCTGGCCATGAACCGCCTCCCCGTGTTCCGCAACGGGCGGCGACTGGCCGATCACCTGTACTGACAAGGCGGTGCCCGCCCAGCCATCCGTACCCCGGGGAGGACAAAACATGGCCGCCAAACTCAAAACCGTCATATCCGCCTCCCGGCGCACCGACCTGCCGCGCTTCCACTACCGCTGGCTGCAGGACGTCCTCCGCGCCGGCGAAGTCGTCGTCGCCAACCCCCGCTTCCCGGCGGCCGCGTACCGCGTGGACCTGCGTCCTCACAACATCCACACCATCGTCCTCTGGAGCAAGGACTTCGCCGGTGTCCTCGCCGACCCCGGGGCCCTTGCCGACCACAACCTCTACTTCCACTACACCATCAACAACTACTCGCCCCGCCTTGAGCCCGGCGTGCCGCCCTACGCCGCCTCCATCAGGACCCTCGAAGGCCTCCTGGCCCGCTACCGCCCCGAACAGTTCACCATCCGCTTCGACCCGGTCATCATCTCCACCGGCGGCGAACTCCGGCCCACTCCCGGCAAGCCCGGCCGGGCGCGCCTCGCCGCCTTCGACCGCCTCTGCCGCGACCTCGCCGCCCTCGGCATGCAGCACTGCCGCCTAACCACCTCCTACATAGCCCTATACCCCCACGTCAAAAAGCGCCTCGCCGCCCGGGACGGCCTAGGCTTCGTCCCCCTCGCCGGCGACATCCTCACCCTCTTCTTCGCCCGCCTCGCCGAAACCGCCGCCGCCCACGGCCTCACCCTCCACTCCTGCGCCTCGCCCCTTCTTGCCGCCGTTCCCGGCCTCGCCCCCGGGCGCTGCATCGACGGCGCCCTCCTCGCCGCCCTCGCCGGCGAAAAAGCCTCCCTGGCCCGCGACGGCGGCCAGCGCGCCGCCTGCGGCTGCACCAAGAGCGTCGACATCGGCGGGTACGACCAGGCGTGCGATTTCAACTGTCTATACTGCTACGGCAGGCACTAAAGCCCGATCCCCTATCGAAAATAAAAATCCTTCCCGCCCGGCAGGAGATAATGTCCTTTTGTCGAAGACTTAACAAAACAATTTTGCCGCGACGGCAAAAGCCGCCGCCGGATACGCCTACTGAGCCCCTTGACAACGGGTGGAAGCCCTTCTGTTCTGGCAGTTGCGTAACTCGGCGGAGGGCTTTCATTTTTTATGCGCCCGCGGCGGGGATTTTTTCTGCCAGTCTGTGGACAGACCGCCGCCGATAATCTAAAATGAAGTGTATAGCCGTGTACACACTCCGGCGCCAATCGTGTTTCCGGAAGGCGGCAGACAGACGCGCCCGGGAGGCCTTCCCCCGCAGAGCAGAGGCGCGCGACAGATCCATCAACCATTTTTATGAAGGGGGTTAACTCATGCGTTCGTTCCGCAAATCCGGTATCCTCACCCTCGCCCTCTCCGTGGTCGTCATCCTGTCCCTCGTACTGGCAGGCTGCGGCGGCGGCAAACAGGCCGAGCCCCAGAAAGCGGCCGGTCCCGTGAAATGGGTGGCCAACTCCG
>JALHDI010000115.1 GCA_022839045.1 Sporomusaceae bacterium | reverse complement strand
ACCGGCCTCGTCATCGACGCCTACTTCTCCGGCACCAAGGCCAAGTGGATCCTCGACAACGTGCCCGGTGCCAGGGAGAAAGCCGCAAACGGCGACCTGCTCTTCGGCACCGTCGACACCTGGCTCATCTGGAAGCTGACCGCCGGCAAGGTCCACGTCACCGACTACTCCAACGCCTCGCGTACCCTCATGTACAACATCCGCGAGCTCAAATGGGACGAAGAAATCCTCGCCGAGCTCACCGTCCCGGCCGCCATGCTGCCGGCAGTGCGTCCCTCCAGCGAGGTCTACGGCCTCACCGACCCCGGCGTCTTCTTCGGCGCCGCCGTGCCGATCGCCGGGGCCGCCGGCGACCAGCAGGCCGCCCTCTTTGGCCAGACCTGCTTCCTGCCCGGCATGGCCAAAAATACCTACGGCACCGGCTGCTTCATGCTCATGAACACCGGCGAGAAGGTCATCGAATCCAAGAACGGCCTGCTGACCACCATCGCCTGGGGCCTGGGCGGCAAAGTCGAATACGCCCTCGAAGGCAGCATCTTCATCGCCGGCGCGGCCGTGCAGTGGCTGCGCGACAGCCTCAGGCTGATCGAGACCGCCGCCGACTCCGAATACTACGCCCGCAAGGTCAAGGACGCCGAAGGCGTATACGTCGTCCCCGGCTTCGTCGGCCTCGGCGCCCCCTACTGGGACATGAAGGCCCGCGGCGCCATCCTCGGCCTCACCCGCGGCAGCACCAAAGCCCACATCATCCGCGCCACCCTCGACGCCATGGCCTACCAGACCAAGGACGTCCTCAGCGCCATGGAGGCCGACTCCGACATCAGCCTGCAGGCGCTCAAGGTGGACGGCGGCGCCGTCGGCAACAACGTCCTCATGCAGTTCCAGGCCGACATCCTCGGCGTGCCCGTCGACCGTCCCCAAGTAACCGAGACCACCGCTCTCGGCGCCGCCTACCTGGCCGGCCTCGCCACCGGCGTGTGGAGCGACAAGGAGAGCCTCGTCAGCAACTGGAAGCTCGACACCCGCTTCGCCCCCCGGATGGACGGGGAGCGGAGCGCCAAGCTCTACAAAGGCTGGCGCAAAGCGGTCGCGCGGGCCCTCGACTGGGAAGAATAACCTCATAAGAAACAGGGGCTGGAGTATAAGAGAAGTCCCTTTGTGCCGCGAGGACAAAGGGACTTCTCTGCCTTTTTTTAATAACTAATCTAACCGGGAGTGGGAAAATCATGACCAAAACGCAGGCCGTCATCATCGGCGGCGGAGCAACCGGCGTAGGCATCCTGCGCGACCTGGCGATGCGGGGCGTCAAAGCCGTGCTGCTGGAGCGGCGCGACCTGGCCAGCGGCACTAGTTCGCGCTTCCACGGCCTGCTCCACAGCGGCGGCCGCTATGCCGTCAAAGACCCGGAATCGGCGGCGGAATGCATCGCCGAAAACCGGATCCTGCGGAAAATCGCCCGCCAGTGCGTCGAAGACACCGAAGGCTTTTTCGTCCGCCTGCCGGAAGACGACGCCGCCTTCGAGCAGCAGTGGCTCGCCGCCTGCCGCGCGCTCGGCCTGCCCGCCGTGCCGCTCGCCCCTCAGGAAGCGGTGCGGTTCGAGCCCAACCTCACGCCGCGCATCGCCGCCGTTTACCGCGTCCCCGACGCCGCCATCGACGGCTTCCGGCTATGCTGGCAGAACGCCGCCGCCGCCGTCCGCCACGGCGGTCAAGTCCTCACCTACACCGAGGCCGTCGGCATCGAGCGCGACGGAGGCAAGGTCACGGGCGTCACCGTTCGCGACACCCTCAGCGGCGAAACGCGCACCATCGCCTGCGACCTGGTCATCAACGCCGCCGGCTCGTGGGTGGGCAAAGTGGCGGCCCTCGCCGACGCCGAAGTCCACGTCAAGCCCGACCGCGGCACCCTCGTCGCCTTCAACCATCGCTTCACCTCCCGCGTCATCAACCGCCTCCACCCGCCGGCCGACGGCGACATCTTCGTGCCCCACGGCTCGGTCACCATCCTCGGCACCACCTCCGTCGCCGCCGGCCGGCCCGACGACACCGCCCCCCGCAGCGACGAAATCCTCAAACTGCTGCGCATCGGCGAGGCCCTGTTCGAAGACCTGGCCGACTACCGCATCCTGCGGGCCTTCGCCGGCACGCGCCCCCTCTACAGCGCCGCCTCCGGCGCCGAAGGCCGCGCCGCCTCCCGCAGCTTCGCCGTCATCGACCACCGCCAGGACAGCGTCGACGGCCTCATCACCGTCGTCGGCGGCAAACTCACCACCTACCGGTTGATGGCCGAAAAAGCCGCCGACCTTGCCTGCGAACGCCTCGGCGTCGCCGTCCCCTGCCGCACCGCCGACGAGCCGCTCGTCGCCGACCCCGACCCCGGCCTGCTGGCCGCGGCGAAAAAATACTTCCCCGCCGGCGGGGCCGAACTGGCGGCCGCCAGACTGGGCGATACCTTCGGGGCCGTCGTCCGGAGGCTCGAAGACGATCCCGCCGACCGCGCGCTCATCTGCGAATGCGAGCTCGTCACCCTCGGGGAAATCAAAGAAATCGCCGCTCTCCCCACCACCCATGGCCTCAGCGACCTCCGCCGCCGGACACGGCTGGGGATGGGCACCTGCCAGGGAGCCTTCTGCGGCTTCCGCAGCGTCGGCGCCGTCTGCGCCGCCGGCCTGGCCGACCGAGGGGCGGCCGAACTCCTCCGCGACTTCCTCGAAGAGCGCTGGGCAGGCATCCGGCCCGTCCTGTGGGGCAAACAGCTCAGGGAAGAAGAACTCCTCCGCGGCATATACGGCGCGAGTCTCAATATAGATGGAGCGATGAACGATGAAGGAATATGACGTAATCGTCGTCGGTGCCGGCCTGGCCGGCCTGACCGCCGCGGCCGCGGCCGCCGGCGAAGGAGCGCGGGTGCTGCTGGCCGCCAAAGGGGCCGGCGCCGTCACCATCGGCGGCGGCACGATCGACATCCTCGGCTACGGCGCGGACGGCCGCCCGGTAACCGACCCGGCGGCGGCGATCGCCGCCCTGCCGGACAGCCACCCCTACGGCAAACTCGGCCTGCCGGCCGTTCAGGCGGCGACCGACTGGTTCCTCGCCCTCGCGGCGGCGGCCGGCTACCCGTACTGCGGTTCGCTCGCGGGCAACCTCTGGCTGCCCACCGCCGCCGGAACGCTCAAACCCGCCTGCCTGGTCCCCCGGACGATGGACGCCGACGGGGCGTCGGCCGCCGACAGTTTCGTAATCCTCGGCTTCGCCGGCCTCAAGGACTACCGGCCGGAAATGATCGCCCGGGGCCTCTCCCGCCGCTCTGGCTATGATAAACACTACAGCGTCGTCACCATCGACTGCGGCTTCACCGGCGGCCGCGACGCCACCGCCCTCGACGTCGCCCGCTGGCTGGACGGCGAAGCCGGTCGCGAAGAATGCGCCGCGCAACTGAAAAAATGTCTCCCACCCGGGCGGTTCGTCCTCATGCCGCCCGTCTTCGGCACCCGGCCCGGCTACGCGGCCCGGGACGCCCTCGAAGCCGCCTCCGGCTGCCGGCTGGTCGAGATCGCCGGCACCCCGCCCGCCGTCACCGGCTTCCGTCTCAGGGCGCTGCTGCTCGCCTACCTCAGGAGCCAGGGCGTAGCAATCCTCGAGCAGGCCGAAGTCATCGGGGCCGAAATCAAAAACGGCCGCTGCCTGGCGATCGTCACCGGCCGCCGGGACCGCGAGCGCCGCTACCGGGCCCGCGCCTTCGTCTTCGCCACCGGCGGCTTCCTCGGCGGCGGCCTGGAGAGCTTCCCCGGCGTCGCGAGGGAAAGCGTCTTCAGGCTGCCCCTGGCCGTCCCCGCCGACCAGCAGGCCTGGAGCGCCCCCCGACTGCTGGCGCCCGGCCCGCAGCCCTTCGCCCGCTTCGGCGTCGAAACCGACCGCGGGCTGCGGCCGGTGGACGCCGCCGGCCGGGTCATCTTAGAAAATGTCCGCTTCGCCGGCGCTATCCTCGCCGGCTGCGACTACAGCTACGAAAAAGCCGGCAACGGCGTCGCCGTCGTCAGCGGCTGGCAAGCCGGCGTGGCGGCAGGGAGGGATAGCCGTGAAAAAACGTAACGACACCATCGACGCCTGCACCGCGTGCGCCTCCTGCACCGCCCTCTGCCCGGTCACCGCCGTCGTGCGCGATTTCCCCGGCCCCAAGCTGGCCGGCCCGGCCGCCGAACGCTTCCGCAAGGCCGGCGCCCCCACCGACGCCGCCCTCGCCTACTGCACCAACTGCAAGACCTGCGACGTCACCTGCCCCTCCGGCGTGCCGGTGGCCGCGCTCAACATGCGGGCCCGGGCCGAGCATGTCAAAAAGCACGGCCGGCGCCTGCGCGACTGGATCCTCGCCCACGGCGAGCACCTGGCCAGACTCGCCATGCCCGCCCAGCCCCTCGCTAACCTCGGCATGGCCAATCCCGTCACCCGCCGGATGCTTAAAGCCATCGGCATCTCCGGCAGCCGGCCGCTACCCCGCTACGCTCCTCGCACCTTTCTCAGACAGTATGGCAAACTCCGCCAGCAGCCCTATGACGACAAAGTAGTCTTCTTCCCCGGCTGCTTCATCAACTACAACGCCCCCCAGGTCGGCCTCGACCTCATCGCCGTCCTCCAGGCCAACCGCTACCAGGTCGTCGTCCCCCCCGGCCTCGCCTGCTGCGGCGTGCCGCTCGTCACCGGCGGCTACCTCGAAGAAGCCGGCCAGGCGGCGCGGCGCAACCTCGCCGTCCTTGCCGATTACGCCCGCCGGGGCGTCCCCGTCCTCACCGCCTGCACCAGCTGCGGCCTGATGCTAAAACAGGAATACGCCGAGCTGTTCGCCGTGGACGGCGCAGACGAACTCGCCGCCCGCACCTACGACGTCATGGAATTCCTCCTTGCGCTCCACGACCAGGGGCGGCTCAACACCGCCTTCATTCCCGGCGGCGGCAAATACCTCTACCACGCCCCCTGCCACCTGCGCGCCCAGGGCATCGGCCGGCCGGTCCTGGAGCTTCTGGCCGCCCTGCCCGGCGTGACCGTCGCCGACCTCGACGCCGGCTGCTGCGGCATCGCCGGCAGCTACGGCTTCAAAGCCGATCGCTACGACATCTCCATGGCCATCGGCCGGGAGCTGTTCGCCAAGATCAAAGCCGCGCCGGCCGACGTCGTCCTCGCCGACTGCGGTACCTGCCGGCTGCAGATCGCCCACGGCACCGGGGCCAAGGTGTTGCACCCCATATCGGTTTTGCGAAAAGCCTACGAACCCGGCTACGAATTGTGACGCCGCCCCGCCGGGCGCGACCCGGAAAAAAACAGCCCGGCAAGTGTCACTTGCCGAGCTGGTACTGCTTGATCTTGTAATACAGCGTCCCCAGAGCGATCCCGAGCTCCTGGGCGGCGCTTTTTTTTCCGGCCGTCGACCAGCCGTGCTTCTTCAGCGCCCTTATGAGCATCGTTTTCTCCACCTCCTGCAGCGGCAGGACGGGCTCTTCGCCCGGCAGCGTCTCGTGCGCCGCGCCGGAGGACAAAAACCGGAAATTGCCCGGCAGGAGCTCATCGCCGTCGCAGATCGTCGCCGCCCGCGTCAGGACGTTCTGCAACTCGCGGACATTGCCCGGCCACGAATGGGCCAGCAGCAGCTCGAGGCTGGTCGCGCTCATCTGTAGGACGGGCCGCCCCGACTCCTGGCAAATCCGGCGGAGGAAGTGGTCGACGAGCAGCGGGATATCGTCCTTGCGCTCCCTCAGCGGCGGCAGGGAGACGTTTATCACCTGCAACCGGTAGTAGAGATCCTCTCGGAACAGGCCCTTGGCCACCATGCTCTGCAGGTTCCTGTTCGTCGCGGCGAGGATCTTCACGTTCACCGCCTGCCGCTGATTGCTGCCTATCCGCTCGACCTCCTTCTCCTGCAGCACCCTGAGCAGCTTGGCCTGGGTACTGAAACTGAGGTCGCCGATCTCGTCGAGGAAAATCGTCCCCCCGCTGGCCAGCTCGAACTTGCCCGCCTTGGCCTTGTGGGCGCCCGTGAACGCCCCCTTCTCGTGGCCGAACAGCTCGCTCTCCAGCAGCGCCTCAGGAATCGAGGCGCAGTTGACGGTGATGAACGGCTTATTCCAGCGGGGGCTGGCGTGGTGGATGGCGTTGGCGACGATCTCCTTGCCGGTGCCGCTCTCCCCGGTTATCAGCACCGTCGAATCGTTCTTCGCCGCCCGCTTGCTTAAGTTTATCGCCTCCAACACCTTGCGGTTGGCGCCGATCATCTCGGCGAAAGTGTACTTGGCCGCACCCAGCTCGCGGCTCAGCGACTCGACCAGTGCCTTGGTGTTGCTCAGCTCCTCCGACAGGCGCATGATATCGGTCACCTCCTGGAAGGCGACCACCGCCCCGCGCAGCGTCCCGGCCATAAAAATCGGCGCCCCGTTGGAAATCACATCGGCGCATGACCCCACCGCCTGGTTGCGGACCCCGGTGGCCGCCTTGCCGGACATCAGCACGCGCGCGGCCGCGCCGTCCGGGGAAACCTGGAAGACGTTCGTCCCGATCCGCTCCGACGGATGGATGCCGGTGATCGTCGAAAAGGCCGGGTTGATGTACTCGATGATCCCCGCCTCGTTCATGATCTGGATGCCCTCGGTAACGGCGTTCAGGGCGCTGAGATACTTCACCCGCTGCTCCTCACAGTAGGTCAGCTGGCGGGACAGCAAACTCAGCAGGCTGCTTACCGCGTGGGCGGTGCGGAAGCCGATCAGCTCCACGCCGGCAGGCGGCCAGCCCGCAGGGAGATCGGACGGCGGCACGAAGCTGAACACCGCCTCCGGCCCCCTGGCGACCAACTCCTCCCACGACGCGGCCACCAAGGCGCGGTGCGGCCCGAACCGCTTGAGGGCCAGGGCCTCGCGTGGCAGCGGCAGGGCGGCGCACACGCTGAGCTCGTCCTGGGCGGCCAACACGTTCAGCAGCAGCAAACACTGCCGTTCCGAGCCGACAATACCGATCTTTAACGGCATGACAACCTCCCGACAAAAAATTCTTCCCGATACTTTGATACTTTGCCGCCGCGACGGGAAATTCCTTTCCGTTTTTCAAAAAACGTAATTTTCACAAATGGGCAACGGCGGCGATTGCGGGCCGTCTGTTTCAATATTTGAAATAATCTTCCCCGGCCCGTTTTGCCCCGATGCCCGCCGGATAAGGGTTTGGTGCTCCTGGCACGGATATTGCGTTACAAAAAGGGTGGTGTTTTATTCAATTCCATACAGCGGGTACAAAGGGGGATACGAATGGAGAAATTCAATGTAGCCATTTTGGGGGCGACGGGAGCGGTCGGCACCGAACTGCTCGACATCCTCGCCAGCCGCAACTTTCCCATCGGCAAACTCAGGCTGCTCGCCCTCGAGGTGGGCACGACCATCTCCTTCCGGGGCAGCGACCACATCGTCGAGGAAGCCACCCCGGAAGCCTTCCGCGACATCCAGATCGCCTTCTTCGCCGGCGGCCCCATCAGCAAGGTCCTGGCCCCGGAAGCGGTCAAGGCGGGCGCGGTGGTCATCGACAACAGCAGCGCCTTCCGCCTCGACCCGAACGTGCCGCTCATCGTGCCCGAGGTCAACCTCGGCGACATCGACAAGCACAACGGCATCATCGCCAACCCCAACTGCTCAACCATCATCATGGCCCTGGCCATCAACCCCATCCACCAGCACGCCGAACTCAAGCGGGTCATCGTTTCCACCTGCCAGGCCGTCTCGGGGGCCGGCAAAGCCGCCGTGGACGAACTCAACGGCCAGCTCCGCGAACTCCTCGACGGCCGTCAGCCGTCGGCGTCCGTCCTGCCCGTGGCCTCGCTCGACGAACACTATCCCATCGCCTTCAACCTCATCCCCCAGATCGACGTCTTTTTGGAGAATGGGTACACCAAGGAGGAGTGGAAGATGGTCGAGGAGACCCACAAGATCCTTGACAGCGCCATCGAGGTGAGCCCGACCGCAGTGCGGGTGCCGGTCTATCGGGGCCACAGTGAGTCCATCAACCTTGAGTTTGAGCGCCCGTGTGAACTTGCTGAGGTCTACCATGCCTTGGAGAGCATCGCAGGGCTTACCATAGTCGATGACGTAGGGGTCAACGAATATCCGATGGCAATCCACAGTGAGGGCAAGCGTGGTGTCTACGTCGGACGTATCCGACGAGATTTCACCCTCAGAAGTGGGATCAATATGTGGGTCGTCAGTGACAACCTGCTCAAGGGTGCGGCGCTGAACACCGTCCAGATCGCCGAGAAGATGGTGCAGATGGGATTGGTAGGGCACAAGGAGCAGCAGTGATGACAGGCGGCACTGATGTGGTGATCGTCGGCGGCGGGATCATCGGCCTTGGGGTGGGGGTCTTTATCCCGTTTCTGATTACGATCTTCAGCGGAATGGCTACCGTTCTGACGCTTTGGGGGATTCTGCTGCCGCTGCTGATCAGCATGCTGATCGGGATCTTATTCGGCCTGTATCCGGCGATGCATGCCGCCCAGGTGGATCCGATTGTGGCCCTGCGTCATGAATGAGACG
>JALHDI010000114.1 GCA_022839045.1 Sporomusaceae bacterium | reverse complement strand
AACGCAAAAAGAGTTCTGCGGGGTAACAGGGCTCAAGACTCCTTGGACACGATACAGGAGTCACGCCAAGCGATTCTTTGAGCGGTACGAGGCGTTCCAGACGTGCGACTTGCTTCAGCTTAGTGGAGCGAAGGTTGTCCGGGTCACTACTGGACGGCGCGAGGCGAGTGCTTCGCACGCCTACCGCGTAAACCCTGCCGCGGCGCCCACGGCCGCGCGAACCGCGGATTCGTCCGCCTCCCGCCCCGCGGGCGTCCGCCCGTAGCTGTCCGCGCGAAACTCGAGCAAGCCGGCGTCCACGAGCCGCGCTAGCGCCCGATCCGCGGCGGCGCGCCCTTCGCCGCAGCGCCGCGCAAGCGCGGCGGCGCTTGTCCAGCGCTCGCCGATGTCGCGCATGATGCGCACCGCGGCGAGCGCCGTCGCTTGTCGCGCCCGTGCGTCCGCTGTCGACGACGCCGGGCGCCCGGCGTCCACGGGGGCGTCGCTCGCCGCGAGAACCGCGGCCACGAGCGCGCCGTCGTCACGGTCCGACCAACGCACGCGAAACGGCGCGAAGCCGCGCCGCGCCGCCCGCGTGCAACGGCACGTGACCGTGTTCGCGTCGGCGCCGTCTGGCTCGAGCGCAAGCGACGTCTGAAGCGCGCCCGCGAGCAATCCCGATCCGGATATCCCGCGGAGCCCACGCCCGACTTCCTTTCCGTCGTGCACGAGCAGCACCACCAACACGCCGGTGGCATTGGACAAGCGCCCGAGCTCCGTTGCCCACGTGCGAAACGACGCCTCGTTGAATCCCGCATCCGCGGGGAGCGCGGATGAATACGTGTCCACGACGATGACGCCTACGCCGCGATCCGCGATCAAGCGCCGGGCGTCGTCAAGCAGCGCCTCGCTAAACGGCTCCGCCTCGCAGAGCGTGAGCGCGGGCGGAGGCGCCTCGAGTCCGAGCCCGACGCGGATACGATACGCACGCTCCACCGTGAGCGGCGACGCCTCGTGATCG
The DNA here is from genome assembly GCA_022839045.1 of Sporomusaceae bacterium. The sequence goes on along the minus strand of JALHDI010000114.1, from coordinate 13,452 downwards.
AAGTACGCGACGCCGCGTTGCGCGACCTCGTGCCCAAACACGGGCTTGCCCGCGGCGATGCACGTCGCGAGCATGAGCGCGAACGGCGTCTTCCCCGCGTTCGCGTAGCCTTGGATCGCCGACACCTTCCCCGGCGCCAAGTCAAGCCCGGCGACCACATAGTCGGGCGGCGGCGGGGGCGTCGTGAGGTCGACGATGCGAAGCGTGGCGTACGGCGCGTCCGGCGAGCGCACGGTGTCGCGCGCCGCGCCTAGCTTCCACGGCAATAGCGCCGCCGCTTCGATCACGGCGCCCGTGCGTTGCCCGACGATGGCGTCCAGCGCTTGACGGCCGCTCACTTCGTGCGCGTCGCGGTCCCACGCGGCGCACGCCCAGCGCACGCCGTGCTCGACGTTGACGCCCGGCACGCCGTCGGGAAGCCATGCACGCACGACCGCGGCGCATGCCTCGCGCGGCCATCCGGAGCGCCGCAGCATGCCGCCCAGCGCGCCACATAGCGCGTGCTTGCGCCCGTCGTAGTCGCTCCACGGACCCAGCGCGCCCAGCACGGCGGCGCCCGCGGCGTCGAGCGCGACGTCGCGCGCGGTGTCGTCGCGTGGCGCGGGGGGCGCCGTGCTGGGCGCGGGGCGCTCGACCGCGGGAAGCGCCGCCACGGCGACGGGCTTGCCTTCGAAGCGCTCGACGTAGCGCGCCGGCGTGCCTGCGAGGCGCCCACAAAAGAACACGCGGTCCGCGTTGCTCGTAGACGGATCGCACGTCACGCCAAGCATCGATGCGACGCCCGCGCGAACGCGCCACGCGTCCGCGGGGGCGTGCTCCGCGTCGAGCCGCACGTACACGCGGACTTTGCGCACGGACGCCGCAGGATCGTCGCTGGGCGACCCATGCACGATCGCCGCGACGCCAAGCTCGCGGATGCGCTCGCGCAGCGCCGCGAGATCGACGTCGCGATCCACGTCGATCGCCGCCACGTCGGACATGGCGACGACATTCGCCGCGGCGCGCGTGGCGCCGTCGCGAAGGCGATACGGTCCGAACGCCACAAGGTCGCGCTTGTCGGTCGCGCTGGTTTCTTCACGGCACAGCGCGGCGATTTCATCGCAGAACGCGTCCCACGTGAGCGCGTCGACGGCGGCGGGCGTCGTAGCGCGGGCGCCGGCGTAGACAGTGAGCGTTGTCACGCGATGCGCTCCGCGTCGACGCGTGCGCCTTCGCACGTCCACGTTATCACTGGATGGAAGCCTGCGAAGATCAGACACTCTTCTACACGAGCGACGACGTACGCCATGAATCTCGCATGTGGTTGCGCGCGGTATTCCGCGCTCTCTTCGGTGGCGTCGACGATCATCTCGTCACCCCAAGCGCTACGCGCACGGCTTCGCGAGCGTTCTCCGCACCGGCGTCGTGCGCCTCGTTCAACGCTTGGAGTATCGTAGCGCGATCCATCGCGTTCCACGTGCGCACGTTCGTCGCTCGGATGCCAGGACCCGTGTACGCTACGACGTCGACGTCCGCGTCCGCCTCGTGATACGCGTGCCGCGCCGTGTACAAGCCAAGCGTGATCGTGTCCGTTACTGTGGTGCGTGTCATCGTGCGTGCTCCTTTTCGTCGATTGCTTCGTGATACTCGCGTGCCGGCGCGACGTCCGCGCTTACGTGCACGCGCACGCGTCCGTCGGGCGTCGCCGCGCTCCCGCCCGGACGTGCTTTCGTGATCGCATGTTGCACGGCGCCGGCTTCGTCCGCGCGGAGATAGACGTCGAGCGTGCCGTCGGGAGCGCGGACGGCGATCATCTCGCGCGCTCCCGGGCGATGCGCAGCAGAACGAGATAGCCGATCAAGTCCGCGACGACGTCTTCGCCGGCGGCGCTACCGCGCGCGAGTCGTGATAGCTTGTCGTCTATGCGCACGAGGATCTGCTCCTCCGCGCTCGCCCGCGAGAACACGCGCAGCGGCTCGATCGCGCTATCGCCGTAAGCTTCGTTCTTCGCGTGGAGCATGTCGCGGATCGCGTCGCACTCCGCGGTGATCATGTCGCGCGTGGACAAGCGCGCGCCGCACGAGCACCGAAGCACGGCGCCGGACGTCGTTCGCGCGCGAATGCCCGTCCCATCGCATTGCGGGCACACGGGCGCGGCGTTCGTGGGATGCGTCGTGGGGAGCGTCATTCTGCCACCCATACCGGCGACGCCGCCGTCTTCCCGCGCTTGGCGTCGAGCACGTAGAACGATTGCTGCGGCGGCTCCGGCCTCGCGCCGATCGCGAAGCCGTACGGCGACGGGCCGATCACGCTCCCGTTGAACGCGATCTGTCCCAAGTCCAAGCGCGTGTGAAAATGACCAAAGTGATAGTAGTCGACCTCGCGCCACGCGTCCCATCGATGCGCGGCTTTGATCGCGGGGATCGTGATACCGCCAATGCCGCCGTTGTATCGCATCCGATGTCCGTGGTGAAACGCGAGCGTAGCGTCGAGCGCGGTGACATACTGCATTTCATCGCGCGAGGCGTGCACTTCGACGCGCGGCTCGTCGCGGAACGCGTGCCCGATCATCTGATAGAGGAGCCATTCCCACGAATGCCCGTAGCCCGTCGCGGCGCGCATGGACTTCGTCGCGCGACCGTGGTTGCCTACACTGCACGGTACGACGAGGCGCACGCCGGGAAGCGCGTCGAGCATCGCGCGGAGCCCGTTGACGAGCCAGTCACGCGCGATCATCGTGGCTTCTCCGGGCGGCACCGCGGCGCGCTCGAGAAGCTCGTCGTGGATGTCGCCCGTAATGATGTCGCCGCCAAGCCACACGATCACCGTGTCAATGGCGAACACGCGCGCTTCCTTGCGCACGAGCCACGGTACCGCGGCGAAGAATCGCGCGACGCGACGCTCCGCGATCGCCAGCGTGTATTCGTTGTCGATCGCCGGCGTGCGATCGACGCGTTCTTCGGCGTGAACGTCGGAAAGCAGCGCGACTGCGATCGCCGGGCGCTTCCCGCGATGCAAGCGTGCGGGCACGATGGGCGCGATCGGTGTCTCCGTGAATCGCTCGTACTCACGCACGACGGCGTCGAGCTTGTCGAGATGTTCGAGCGCCCGGCGGAGGTCGTGCCGCGTGTCGTTGGCTTGGCGGCGATCACGTTCCGCGACGCGGCGATCGTCCAGCGTCGTTTCGCGCGGCGTTGTGTCCGGCGCGCCGAACATAGCGCTCACGCCGACGCGCTCGTGGTACTTGCACGCGTCGCCCAGCGAATCGACGGTCGCGCCGTTGCCAACGATCGCACGCACGGCAGGAAGCACGCTTGCGACGGTCGAGCCGCGAGGCGCCGCGCGGAGCACGTCGCGGACTTGCGGCCAGAATTCGCGCCAAGGGATACGCGTTGCATTCATTTCGAAAGCCTCCAATACGCGCTTGAGTGTCGCGCGGCGAGAATCACGCACGCGCGGCGCGCGCGGCGCGCGACGGCGATTGCGGCGTCGATCGCCACGGCCGCGGCGACGAACGCGCGCATCATGGCGCGGTGATAGGTCAACGAAAGCGTGATCATGGTTCGTTCTCCGCGTCCGTCGCCGTGCGGCGACCGAGTCTCCAACAGCCAAGCTCGACGGCGTCGAGCAGATTGTGTGCGTCGAACGACGCAGCGTAGTACGCCGCGCCGGGCTTCCCCCAACGCGAAAGCGCGCCCTTGCGCTTCGCAGCGTCGATCGCGCGCGCCGTGGCGTCTCCGCCCAGCACGGCGCGCTCGCGATCGTCAAGCACGCGCCACAAGCGCCCATGGGCGATCGGCTTCGGGACGCTGCCCTTCCACGCGCTAGGCGCGACGCGCTCGACCGCGGCACCCGTCATGCCCGCGTACAGTCCAGCGAGCTCGCCGCCTACCGCGGCGAGCATGACGATCGCCGGCACGCTTGCACGCGATCGAGAATCCACTTGCGGGCACTCCCAAAGCACGAGGTCAAGCGACGAATCGACAGGCCACGCGACGGGCGTGCGCGTGGCGATTTGCTCCGGCCGCGCGAACCACACGCCCGCGATGCGCCCGTCGCGGAAAAAGGCGCACGCGCATCCTTTGCCGCGTTTCGCGAAGCCTGGATCGATAGCGAGTAGACGCGAGACGATCATGACGTTGTCTCCTCCGTCCACGTGATGCGAATGGGCGTTTCGTCGTCAATATCGACGTCGCAGTTTCCGCACGCGACACGGACGTCCGACGCGTCTTCTAGCGGCGCGTCGCCGATGTCGTAGTGACGCAGAAGCGCGATCACGTCCTCCGCGTTCAGCACGACGGTGCAACGGCGGATGGTCTTCGTGGCCCGTTTGACGTTCATGCCGCGCCTCCCGCGAACATCGCCGCCCGCGCAACGCGCGCTTCCGCTATTGACGCCATGATATCCGCGAGCGCCCTGTGCGCGTCGCGTTTCGGCCACGCGACGGGCGCCGGCGCCCACACGTCGACCGCGGCGCGGAGCGTCGTGACGTCGAGCACGCGGTGTGACAGATAGCGCGCGAACGTGGGGAAGTGCACGCGGCACCACGCCAGATCGAAGTGCACGCTTGATCCCGCGAGGCGCACCGCGCGCTCCCGCCCGCCCGTGAGATCCGCGGCGAGCGCCGCGAGGAATGCGTCGACGTCCGCCACGCTCACAGATGCCAACTGGACGTCTTTCCACAGCCCGTTTGCCGCGTGCATGTCGAGCACGGTGCGATCGATTCGTAGCGCGTCGAGCGCGTCGACTTCATGATGGATGGCGCTCGTGAAGCTTTGCACGACGCGGAAGTCATCGCCGCGCGCGTCTTCGCAAAGCACCGCGGCGAATTCGAGCGGCACGCCGCTCGTCGGATCAAGCCCGGTCGTTTCGAGGTCGAGCCATAGGAATTGGTGCGTTTGCATGCTGTGTTCCTCCGCGTGAAAAAGATGGGTCGTAGTGTGCTCGCTTACTTGCTCTGACAATGTCCACGCGCCGTCCGCCGCAAACGTCACGACGGCGTCCGCGTCGCGCTGCTCGTCGGGGGCGTACGCGCTCACGGCGGCATACTTCGCGACGCTTGCGGCGCACCGCGAGCCCGCGACCACGAGCGCCACGAACGCGCCATGCGCGCGGCGCACGGCGGCGCATGCCTCGCGGCACGCGCGATCCGTGGGTTCTCCGTCGAACGCAATTCGTGCTGGCATGTCGTCTCCTTTCGTCTCGCTGGGAGTGTCATCGTTCGTCCAAATCGCTTCCGTGCTCGTGCGCCCGCCTTCGCCCTTCGCTCCGTTGATGCGCGTTGTGACGCTGTACAGGGGGCGAAACGGTAGCCACGTCGCACCGTCGTTCTCGCACGCGATCACTTGGCCGCGACGTGTGCGACACCATTCGCCTAGCGCCGGATAGTCGATGTCGTGGAATTTGTACGCACGCCCCGCGCGATTGTCGTAGGGCGGGTCAATGAACCATGTCGCCTCGACGTCGGGCGCTTGCGTGTAGTCGCCTTCGATCACGCGCCAGTGTTTGATGCGCTCGACTTGCGCGGCGACGCGTTCGCGCATGGCTTCGGACCATCCGCTCATTTTGCCGCCTCGCTCGCGTTTACGTATCAAACCGGCGGATAGCGCGTAACCCACGCTGTGGCACGCGTCGCTAGATAGCAGACGCACAAGGTTGAACGCCCCCGCGGGCGTACCGCCCGGAAGATCTCGCGCATCGTCCACGAGCGGCACCGCAAGCACGTCGGCACGCGAAGCGCCGATCAACCATCGCCACGTTTCCGCGACCATCGGATCGCGCTCCACGAGCACGACCTGCCGATCTGGATAGCGCAGCGAGTATCCCGCCGCACCGGCGAAAGGCTCCACGATCGTATCGTACCGCGGCGCTGGATAGCGCGGCGCTGCGCGCCACTTCCCGCCGTAGTACCGCCAGAATGGGCGAAGCGCGGCGGTCACAACGGCACCGCTTTCGCCGCCACCTTCGCAAGCTCCGCGAACAGACGATCGCTTTCGTCGCGCGCCTCGCTCGCGCTCCGCTCCGCCGCGGCGCGTTCGTTGCGCGCCTTGTCGCGATCTTCGATGGCTTCCGCGAGCTTCGTTTCGAGCGCGTCAATGCGTTCGTCAACGAGATCCGCGAGTTGCTCGCGGAGGTCGCGGATCACGGCGTCGCGCTGGGCGACGACGTCCGCGATCCCGCCTCGCGCGCCGTCGAACATCGCGTCGCGCAAGTCAGTGTCGCGCAAGTCCGCGCCGCGCAAGTCTGCTCCGCGGAGATTAAGCCCGCGGATGTCCGCGCGCTCTAGTTCGGTGCTCTCCATGCGATCGTATTCACACGCCATCGTTCCCTTCCTTTCGTCGGTTCACTTCCGGTACCTCCGCCCCGTCCAGCCGGACGCGTCGATCGGGAATCCCGCGGCCCATGCGGGTACGTCGAGCATCGCGTCGCGCAGTATGCGCGCAGCGTCGTCCGCGGAATCTTCGCGCACTTCCACGACGATCTCATCGTGCACGTGGAGCACGATCGGAAGCGCCGCGGCATCGACCGTTAGCATCGCCCGCGCGAGCAGATCGCGACACGTTGCTTGCACGGCGTTTTCCACGAGCTTCCCGCCGTACGTGTGTTCGCGACACGTTGCTTGCACGGCGTTTTCCACGAGCTTCCCGCCGTACGTGTGTTCGCGCCCGCGGCTCCCGACGTACGAAAGCGAGTCTTCGCCCGCGTGCGCGTCGTTGTACACAATGGGCCGTCCGCTCGGAAGGAAGCACGCGACGGCGTCGCCCGTGTCACTGGGCACGAATTCCAACGGTCCAGCGCACGCTGGGCGCCCGTTGCACGCGCTCCGGAACGCGCGCTCGCACGTGTACCACAGAGCGCGGATCGGCGCGTGGAGCGTGCGCCACGCGCCGACGATCGCGTCCAGATCAAGCGCGCTCACGTCGACGCGGAACGCGTGCGCGAACTTCTCGAACGCCGCCGGGCCCCCGCCGAAGCCGCATGCAAGTTCTGCGATCTTGCCTATCTGGCGTTGGGCCTTCGTGACCGCGTCGTAGTCGCACGCGAAGATCGCCGCGGCCGCGGTCTTGTACGGATCGCGTCCGCTGCGAAACACGTCTAGCGCGGCGCTGTCGCCCGCCATCCATGCCGTTCCGCGGGCTTCCACGCTCGCGAAGTCCATCGCGACGAGCGCCCGCCCGGGCGGCGCGAAAAGTGTCGCACGCACGAGCAGCGCGATCGCGTCCGCGTCGCACGGGCGCCCGGCGATGACTTCCTCCGCGAGCGCGTCGACGTCGACGACGCGTTCTCCCTTTGCGTTGATCGTGTGCGGATAGACGGTATCCGCGGGAAGGTTCTCGAAGTACGCCGCCGGGCGCGGGAGATTATGCAATTGCATGCCGCGACCGCTCCAACGCCCCGTGTGAGCGCCGTAGTAGACGAGCGTGTCGCGCATGCGTCCGTCGGCGTGAACGCTCGCGAGCGCCTTGCGAGCGTCCGCCAACGGATGCTCGAGCGTGGCGATCGTCGCGGCTTGCGCGTCCGCGGCGCCCGTGGCAGTGCAGAACTTCGCCCGCGACATTGCCGCGGCGCGCACCGCGTCGGCGGTCCATCCCAGCGCTCGCGCCGCGGCGTCGATCGCCGCGTCCGCGTTGCGAGCGTCTTCGGCGAGCAAGCGTCGCGCAAGCTCGCGGTCGAACGCAACGCCGCGATCGTTGACTCGCGTATCGAGCGCGCCGACGTCGGCGTCCACGTCGAGCCATTGCGCGAGGCGCGGCCACGTCGCGGCCATGATCGCGACGTCCGACGCGCAATATGCCGTGACGCGCGCCATTACGGCGGCGTCAATCGCGGGCTGAATGCCGTGTTCGCGGCGCTCGTCGGGAGACATTGCGGCCCACGTGTGTGCGGGGATCTCCGCCGCGCCGTGCTTGCGGGATGGGCGCCGTACCGAGCTAAGCGCCTTCGTAAAGCGCGACGCCTCGCGATCCTTTGCGACGCCCGCCCAACGCACGCCAAGCGCGTCCAGCGCCCCCGGGAGCCCGGCGCGACGCGCAAGCTGTGCGGTGTCGATCCACGCCGGTGCCGTGATGCCGTACCGCTCGAGCGCGAAACGGTCGAAGCCGTGCGCGTTGTGCGCCGCGAGCACGCGCCCGACGAACGGCCACGGCATGCCGGGCGCCCACGTTCCCACGTTGCCCGTGGCGGTGTCATACCACACGACGACGAGAATCTCGCTCGACGGATGCTCCCAGTATCGGCGTCCGCCGACCGTGGCGAGATCCGCGCGCGAGCGGGATTCAACGTCGAGTAGGACGGGCGCCACGTTCATCGTGTCTCTCGCTGCGCGTGCGCGATCCGCGCCCGTGCGATCGCGACGTGCGCTGGATCAAGCTCGACGCCCAGAAAGTCGAATCCTTCAAGCACGGCGGCGACGCCGGTCGTCCCGCTGCCCGCGAACGGGTCAAGCACGATGCCGCCGGGCGGCGTCACGAGGCGGACAAGCCAACGCATAAGCGCGACGGGCTTGACCGTGGGGTGCGTGTTGCGGCGCTCCCGCCCGCCCGTCACGCCAGCCCGCGGATTGTTCTGCCCTGCGCTACCTTCGACGCGCCCCGTTATTTCGTGCGCCGCGACGGCGGGCAGCGCCTCGCATCCGGCTTCACGCTCGCGCGTCGACGCCTTCGCGACGTACCGAAACACAGGAAAAAAGCGGGCGGCGGTGCCGGTGTCGTTGCGCGCCGTGTGCTCGCAGTCGATCGCTCCGAACATGCCTCCCGCGTAGTCTTCGCGGTGCTTCCCGCCGCCGGACATGCCTGGGCGCACTCCGCTTTGCCGCGCAAGCTCCGCCACGGCGCATGCGTCGTCGCACGCCACGTCCGTGCACGCGGGATCGTGCGTGAACACAACGTTCGGCGGGAAGCGTCCGGCGACGGGACGCGCCTCCCCCTCCTTCGATAAACCGCAGTTATCCTCGTTCCACGTGTTGCCCCCGGTGGCGCCGCCGCCCCACCCGACGACGTCCGTTCCCACGCGGCACGCATCAATGTTGATCGCGCCCGTCCCGTGCTCGAGCACGTTCGCCGCCACCGTTCCCGTCAAAGGCTTTCGTGCAACGACAATCGGCTCGTGCGCGGGCTTTAGCGCGGTGCCGAAGCCCGTCCAGCGTGCGGCTTCCGCGCGTCGCTTGTCGATCGCCTTGCTCACGTCCAACGACTTCGGGAACCCCGTGCCATAGATCCAATGCACGCTATCGCGGATTTCGAAGCCCGCGTCTTCGATCGCACACGTCATGCGATGGTACGTCCGCGTTCCGCCGAACGCAAGCAGATGCCCGCCGGGCTTCAGAACGCGCAAGACGTCGCGCCATACGTCGACGTCGTACGCTACGCCGCTCGCATCCCACGTCGCCGACCGCTACGACGGCCGCGCTCATAGCCTCACCGGCATCAGCGCGACCGTAAGTTCCGGATGCCGCGCGCACGTGACGATCGCCGGGCCAAGTCCGTCTTCGCTAAGCGCGAAACGCAGATACGTAGGCGCGCGATCGCGGGGCGGTCGCAGTGCGCGGAACGCGTCGCACACGCCCGCGAGATACGCGCTATCCCATGCGTGCACGGGCGTCGTTGCGTCTCCGCCGCCCGCGAGCGCGAAGATCTCGTCATACGCAGGGAAATGCGCGGGCGCGTTCGGATCCGTGACCGCGGTCCGATGCTTCTGCTTCGCACGCGCTTCCGCGGCCGCGAGCGTCGCGTTCGTGATCGTGGTGAACGGCACGCCCGAGATCGTCGCGGCGTCCATGTCGATCGTCACGGCGCCGGCGCACGCGCGCAACCACGCCACGAGCGGCTTCACGGCGGCCGCGGCGATCGTCACGGCGTCAACGCCGCCGCCGTCGCCGCGGCGATCGTCACGGCGTCAACGCCGCCGCCGTCGCAATCGACGCCGCGCTCGCGGTATCGCGCGAGCCAACAGCCGTTCGTCGCGACGACGTCCAGTGACGCGAGCGGCGTATCGCGCGGGCGTGCTGCGAGGCGGATGCCCCTGATATGCGGGAGGTCGTCGCCCGCCATGGCGAATCGCACCGCGGATAGCGCGGCGTGTAGCGTGGAGCGTGGGATTGTGACTCTCATCGTTCGTCGTCTCCTTTCGCGCGCATCGTGCGCGTCGTGGTCCCCGCCGCGGCGTGCCAAGCCGCGTTGCGCCGGGCGGCGCGGGGCGTCTCGCGGGCGCTACGCCTGTTCCGCGTCCGGCACGGCGCCCCACACATACGTGCGATAGTGATCGCCCGTGGGCGCGTTCGTTTGCGGATTCATCACGGGCTTGCCCGCGCCCACGACGACGTCCACGAGGCGCCCGGCGAGCGACGGCGCGCCGTTCGCAATGCCTTCGGTTGCTTCCAGCACGATGCCGGAATAGCCGAGTTGCGCCTCGAGCGCGTCGTATGCCGCTTCGCCGGCGACGAGCGCTTCTTTGATGTTCACGGCGGCGGAAGGCTCGCGATCCGCGAGCGTCGGTCCGAAGCCCGCGGCGTGCACGGCAAAGCGCTTGAGCTCGCTAAGCCCGGCGCTAGTGATGAAATTGATCATCGTGGCGAGGCTGCCCACGGGCGTTTCCGATCCTTCCGCGGCCGCGACGACTTGGAGCGTCGTCTTGTACGTCTCGCGGTTCGCTCGGCCCGGATTGACGCCGTGCGTGGCGCCAACGACGCGCACGCGGTAGCGTCCAAATCCGAGCATGGGATCGCGTGTGTTCGCGCACGAGATGCCGCCGTAGCGCGAGCGTGGGGGCGCCGCGGCGCCGGGCGTTGCGATGCGATTCGAAAAGGACGAAGTCATGTGATTCACTCTGCTTTCTCGTCGCCCGTTGCGACGTTGGGGGACGTTATCGTTCCGCCGCCTCGCGGGAGCTATTCCATTTGATGATCATTTCGCCGCCTCGCGTTCCTCCCAACGAACAAGACGGTCGAACGTGCCCGCGAGTTCGTGATCCGCCGTGTCTGAGTAGTCGATCGTCCACGCTCGCACCGCGTCGCGAAGCTCTTGCAAGCGCGCAAGCTCGTCGGCATCAAACTCCGCCTTGCGCGCCTCCGCCTTGCGGGCTTCCGCGCGAAGCCATCGCAGCGTCGTTTCGATTGCTTCCGTTTCTTGTTCTGCATTCAATCCCATGGTGTCCTCCTTGCCCATCGAAATTCGTTCGTCGCCGTTTTCGGCGGCGTTGCGCGGACGATGTCCGCGCGGAGTAACTTTTGCGTGAGCGCTTCGCGATCGCGAACCGTCGCCGCTTCCGCGATCGCGGCGTCGAACGTGTCCAGCGTACCGCCCGACGTCGCGAGCACGTCAACGACGACGTGCTCGCGTTGTCCGCTGCGATGACTCCGCCCGAAGATCTGCTCGAGCCACTTCGCGGATTGCGGCGGCATCACGAGCAATTGCCGCGGCCACGCTTGCAAGTTGAAGCCCTTTTTGTTCGCGTTCCACGACGCTACGAGCGATTCGCCTTCGGGCGCTTCGTGCAACGCCGCGCCGCCTTCCGTGCGACCGCCTTGCCCGTAATACGCCAAGCCCGCTTCGCGCGCCACGGTGCGCCCGAAGTCCACGCTTCCGCACCAAACGATGCCTGGCACGCCCGCGAGCTCCGCGAGCCATGCGTGGACGTCGTCCAGCGTGCTCCGCGAGATCCACACGGTCTCCGTTGTGCCGTCGAACGTAGGCTTGATCGCGATCCATTCGCGCACGACGGGATGCGACGCGTACGCGCGCAGGACTTGCGCCTCCGTGTCAAGCGGGCGCGCCGCCCGCGCCGTCGCGTCGATACGCTCGCGAACGAAGCGCGCGACGGCGCGCCGGGCGCTGCGCCACGCGTCCGGCGGAGGCGGCGCCCAGCGCGTGTAGAGCCCAAGTCCAAGCTGCGCGTCGAGCAGCCATCGCGAAAGCGGATCGCTCACGGGGATGCCGCCGGGCGACTCTTGCTCGAGCGCGAAGCGCTCGAACGCGGCATCCAGCGTGCGGTCTTCACGTGCGATGCGCACACGCACCGTGAGTGGCGCGTCGCACGAGTCTTCGTCAACGACGACGACGCCGGGCGTCGATATGAGCCGCGCGCGATACCATGCACGCGCCCCGCGGAGCGTTGCGCCGAGCGGTCCGGGATCGGGCCGCGTCGCGCGATGGTCGTCGATCGCGAGCGCCCACATTTGCGCTTCCTCGTGCACGAGCGGGATGGGCGCCCCGTCGCCTAGCGTCCACGCAAGCAGGTGCCAATAATTCATGATGCTCTTGCGTGACGGCGTGCCCGTCATCGCGACGACGCGCACTTCGTTGTCGCGAACGTAGCGATCAATGCGACGTGCGGCCGCGCTTTTCGGATTCGCAAGGTCGTCCGCTTCGTCGATCACAATCAGATCCGGCGCGTAGTCGCGCAGCATGTCCGCGCCTCCCACGGTGGCGAGCTTTTCGCGCGTCGCGACCATGATCGGGAGGCGCGGAGCGATCCATGCGTCCGTGAACGCGGCGAAGTCCGCGTACGTCTTGTTGACTAGCGAGCCAGGCACGAGCAATAGCGCGCGTTCCGCGTTCAGCGCCGTGGGAAGCAGCCATGAGATCAGCGTTTTGCCCGTGCCCACGGGAAGCGCGAGGAACGCGCCGCCGCAATTGACTGCTTCCGCGATCGCAAGAGCTTGCCACGGGCGAAGCGCGACGCCTTCGCGAAGCGCGTACCGCGGCGTGAGAAACGCCGCCCATTCCGCGGCCGTCGACGCGTCGATCGTGCGGCGCGGAAGCGCCGCGACGCGATCGAATTCAGCGGAATGGGCGACAGAGAGTGTCACGCGTAGATCCCTTTCAGCGGGGAAGTTGCGTTCCAGTCCACGCGCACGAAGCTCGCGCTGCAAAAGTCGTCCGCGATTACGCCGTAGCTCAACACGTCGACGTGCGGAATCCCGCAAGTCGCGGCCATTACGTGGATGTCGCGCGCCGTGAGCGTCATGCCACCCGCCCGTCTTCGCCGATCACGGTGACCACGTACGGTATCGCGTCGTCCGCGAGCGGCTCGAGCAAAAGCCCGAGCAACGTGCGCTGATACGTCGCGCCGCGCTTGCGCACGTCGGCGAGCATCGCGGCGGCGTTCGCGTCGCCGTGCAAGGCGTGCGTCGCGAGCGCGTGGCGGAGTAGTTGCAACGCAAGCGTTGCGGCGTCGTCGGCGGTCATTGCGACACCGCTTCCGCGATCCGCGCGACGATCGCGTCGCGTGCCGCCGCGGCTTCCGCGACCGCCGCCTCCGCGTCTGTGAGCTCCGCGGAAAGCGCCGCGATGACCGCGGCGATGCCGGCGGGCGCGGGCTTCGCGGGGGCGTCCGGCGCGGGCGCGGGAGCCGCGTCCGCCTTCGGCTTGCGGCCGCGCTTCGCGGGCTCCGCGGGCGTCGTGAAGCCGAAGCCCACGGGCGGCGCGGGGGGCGCGGGGGGCGCTGCGTCCGCGGGGGCGGGCGTCGTCGCCGGCG
>JALHDI010000274.1 GCA_022839045.1 Sporomusaceae bacterium | reverse complement strand
ACCGGGGCATTTTGCTGACCGACCGGAACATGGCCGGCGCGGACACGGCGGCGACTTCCCATACCCTGGCCCGGGCGATTCAAAAGACCTGTCCCGGGTTCGACCTCGTCCTCTGCGGATCATCGACGAGCGACAGCGAAACGGCCCAGGTCGGACCCCAGCTCGCCGAAGAACTGGACATCCCCAGCGTGGCCTATGTGGACGAGCTGGAGATTACGGGCCGCACGGTCCGGATGCAGCGGCGTGCCGACAACTTTCTCGAAACGCTGGAAATGGAGCTGCCCGGTCTGGTGACCCTGACCTGCTCCGGGCTGTTCGCCCCTCGATACGTTCCGCTGGGCGGTCTCCAGGCGGCATTCGAGGGGGCGGATATCGTTTCGCTGGACGGGGCGGCCGTCGGTCTCGATCCGGGGAAAATCGGGGCGAAGGGATCCGCCACGAAGATCCTGAATGTCTATTCGCCGACGGCGGGAAAAAAGAATGTCGTCCTCACCGGGGCGCCCAAGCGGATCGTCGAGCAGCTCTTGGAGCGGTTCGACGACAAGATCGGCGGGGCCATCGGCAGGGACCTGAAAACGGACCGAAAATGAGCGAAAAAAAACGGGGCATCTGGGTCTTCGGGGACTACCGGAATTATTTTCAGAATCGTGTGACGCTTCAACTCCTCTCCCGGGCGAGGGAGTTGGCGGTCAAGATCGACGCCGAGGTTTGCGCCGTCGTCTTCGGCCACTGGACGGAGGAGTGGGTGGATGATGCCCTGGCTCAAAACCCGACTTTCTGCGGGGTGGTGCGGGAATACATCGCGCACGGCGCCGATAAGGTCTACCTGACCGATCATCCGCGATTGGCCGTGTACAGCATGGAGACATACGCGCTGCTGATGGAGCGGCTGGCCCGGCGGGAAAAACCCGAAATCATCCTGATCGGCGCGACCACCTTCGGCCGGGAGTTTGCCCCCCGCCTGGCCAAACGCCTGGGAACGGGCCTGACCGCCGATTGCATCGGACTCGATATCAATCCGGAAGGCCTCCTCGTCCAGACGGCCCCGTCCTTCGGCGGAAGCCTCGTGGCCGAGATCATCACGCCGGAGCGACGGCCCCAGATGGCGACCGTGCGTCCCGGGACTTTCCAGGAGATACCGCATGACAATGCCAGGACCGGCAAGGTGGTGAAGGTTCCGCTGCCGAAGGACCTTCCGGCCGACCGGGTCCGGCTGATCCGGTCGGAACGCCGCCCCCAGCGGGAGCAGAAGTTGGAGGACGCGAAGGTGGTCGTCTGCGGCGGACGCGGTCTGCAAAGCAAGAAGAAATTCGCGAAGCTTTTCGAGCTGGCCGAACTGCTGGGGGGCGAGGTGGGCGCGACGCGCCCCGTGGTCTATGCCGACTGGGCCGGCCACGACATGCTGGTCGGCCAGGCCGGCCGGCAGATCCGGCCGCAGATCCTCTTCTCCTTCGGGATCAGTGGGGCCATCCAGCACACCGCCGCCTGCAACGGCGCGAAATTCGTCATTGCGGTGAACAAAAATCCGAACGCGTCGATGATGAAACGGGCC
>JALHDI010000008.1 GCA_022839045.1 Sporomusaceae bacterium | reverse complement strand
CATGTTGGCGCCGCCGTGGCGGAGGGCGCTGACGGAGTCGCGGTAGAACTGCCAGCCGGCGCCGAACTGGACGGGGGTGGCGAGGGCGAGCTGGAAGTAGGGGTTGACGAGCAGGGCGCTGTGGAGTTTGAAGATGTCGAGGACCATGTGGAGGGCGAGGGGCAGCGACAGGAGGGCGGAGATTGCGAATAGCCGCTTCTGGCGGCCGATTTCGGCCTCGCGGGCGGCCTGTTCCCGGTCCTGGCCGGCCCGGTCGCCGGCGGCGACGGCCGCTTCGTAGCCGGCGTCTTCGATCGCGGCGACGATCGCGGCGGCGGTCGCCGCCGGGCCGGCCTCGACGGTGAGCTTGCCGAGGGCGAAGTTGACGTTGGCGCCGACGACGCCGGGCAGCTTGCGGACGGCCTTCTCCACCCGCGCGGCGCACGCGGCGCAGCTCATGCCGCCGACGGCGAAGTCCAGGCGCTCCGTGGTGACATCATAGCCGAGGTCGCGGATTTTGGCGACGATATTTTCCGGCGTCACCGCCGCCTGGTCGTATTCGACGGTGAGGCGGCCGACGGCGAAGTTGACGTTGGCGGCGGCCACGCCGGGCATCGCCGCCACCCCTTTTTCGATGCGGGCGGCGCAGGCCGAGCAGGTCATGCCGGTAATGCTGTAAGTATCGCGGATCAACTCAATCACCTCACAAATTTTTTCACGGCGTCGACGAGTTCGTCGATCACCTTTTCTTCGCCCCGCTGTACGGCGTCGACGACGCAGCCCTTGGCGTGGTCCTCGAGGATGAGCAGGCCGACCCGGGTAAGGGCGGCGCGGGCCGCCTGCACCTGGATGAGTACGTCGATGCAGTAGCGGTCGGCGGCGACCATCTTGCCGATGCCCCGCACCTGCCCTTCGATGCGGCTGATCTGGGCCAGGAGTTTATCCTGCTCGCTTTTTGTTCTCCGCATGGCTTCCTCCTATACCATACCCCCGTAGGGTATTATATTTCCATGATAGCGCTTTCCGGCCCCGGCGTCAATACCTCTATATATTGTGGCGAAGACAACGCTTTGTCCAAAAAAAATACAAATTAAGGCAATTATTGGCACTAAACTGGAAGGTATTTGTCGCCGTCTGTCTAATATAGATTACCGGAGAATTACCCTGCCATTTTACCGGAGGTAAGCATGGAGAAAGCTAAGAAGCACGCTCCAGCGGAGTTGGCGGTGCCGAGGCCGTTTTTCACCCCTTCCGATTTCGTCGTTTTCAACCAGGCCCACGAAGCCATTCTGCTGCATCACATTGGCACCGGCGCGATCGTCACCATGAATGACAAGGCTCGCGAGATGTTCGGCTACGCCCCGGACGATGCCCGCAATCTCGGCATCGTGACGATGCCGCCGGGAGAATACCCCTTCACGGCCGAGGAGGCGCAGCGCCGCTTCCGTGAGGCGGCGGCGGGGACCCCCCAGCTGTTCGAGTGGAAAACCAGGAACAAGGCGGGACGGGAGTTCTGGGTCGAAGGCTTTCTCAAGCAAGTAAATATCGGCGAGCACGAGTTCGTCATGGCGATCTTCCGCGACATCAACCGCCGCAAGCTGTCGGAGCAGCGCCTGCTGCTGGAGCACGGCAACCTGACGCTGCTGAAGGATTCTTTCCTGGAGGTGCTGGACAAGCTCGACGAGAGCGACCTGCTGGTCGCCCTCGCCCACCGCGCCGGCGCTCTGGTCGACGCGCCTTATGGCTTCATCTATCTTTATAGCGAGGCGACCGGGGCGCTCGAATTGAAGGTGCCGGAGGTCGGCGGACCGTTGAGCCCGACGGTGGCGCCGGGCGAAGGCCTGGTGGGCAGGGTGTGGCAGACGGGCGAGCCGGCGGTCGAACAGCACCGGCGGGTGCCGGCCGCGGACCCCGAGGAGGGCCGGGAGGCGGAGCTGGCGACGGTGGCGGTGCCGCTGAAGCGGGGCTCGCAGGTTATGGGCGTGCTGGGCCTTTATTCGCCGGAGGAGGATTATCATTTCCGCGAGGACGAGGTTTCCCTGCTGACGAGGTTCGCCGACCTGGCGGCTGTGGCGTTCGCCAACGCCGCCGAGCACGGCGCGCTGCGCCGGGGGCTGGCAGCCAGCAAGGCGGCGGAGGCGGCCCTGCGCGAGAGCGAGGAGCGCTACCGGATGCTGTTCAACAGTATCCATGACATTATTTTTATCGCCGAGATAACCCCGGACGGCCTGCCGGGACTGATTATCGACGCCAACGAGACGGCTTGCCTGCGCTTGGGCTACAGCCGCGAGGAGTTGCTGCAGCGGACGCCTGTGGATATCGTCCCCCTGGAGTTCCGCGGCGATACCCGCGAGAAGATCGAGTTGCTTTACGCCCAGAAGCATACGCTGAGCGAGAGCGCTTATCTGACCAGCGACGACCAGACCATCCCGGTGGAGGTCAATTCCCACCTTGTCCATCTCGACGAGCGGCCGTGCGTCGTGAACATCGCCCACGATATCACCGAGCGCAAACGAGTAGAGAAGGAGATCGCCCGCCTCGACCGCCTCAATCTCATCGGGGCGATGGCGGCCGGTATCGGCCACGAGATCCGCAACCCGCTGACGACTGTCCGCGGTTTTCTCCAGATGCTGAGTGTGAAGCCGGACTTCACCAACCACAGCGGCCATTTCGATCTGATGATCCAGGAACTGGACCGGGCCAACGCGATCATCACCGAGTTTCTCTCGCTGGCCAAGAATAAGGCCGTGGATCTTAAGGAGGGCAATCTCAACGATATCATCGCCATGCTGCTGCCTCTTCTCGAAGCCGGCGCCATCCTTTACAACAAGACGGTCAAGACCGACCTGGCGGAGATCCCCAACCTGCCCCTGGACGAGAAGGAGATTCGTCAGTTGATCATCAATCTGGTGCGCAACGGCCTCGATGCAATGCCGCCCGGCGGGGTGCTGACCATCAGGACGTTCTGCGACGAGGACCGGATCACTTTGTCGGTGCAGGACCAGGGCAGGGGCATCCCGCCCGATCTCGCCGACAAGATCGGCACGCCGTTTTTTACCACCAAGGATTATGGGGTTGGGCTGGGGTTGGCGGTGTGCTACAGTATCGCCGCCCGCCACAACGCCGTCATCTCGTTCGACAGCGGCGCGGGCGGGACGACGTTCACGGTGGCTTTTCCGGTGGTGGAGATGTAATTAAGTAAATACAAGAAAGCGGCCGTTTAGAAAGGTCCAGATGCAAGGCGCACCGGAGGATGGCCCGCGCCGGCGTACTTGGTTGCGTACGTCAAGCGGGCCATCCGAGGAGCAACGCCGCAGATGGGCCTTTATCAACGGTCGCAGGAAAAGAGCGCGGAGAATCCGCGCTCTTTTTGCGTTACAGGTCGTCGGCGCTGACCGTCTCGGTGCCTTCCACGCACCGGAAGGCGCAGGCGCTGCAGTCGGGTTCGTTGCCGACGTCCAGGTATTCCTGGCGGCCGCCCAGGTTTTTGCCGTTCCAAAAGGTATAGGTGTTCGCCATGCTGCCACCTCCGACGATTATTCTGATGCTAGTTTTCGTCGGCGGCGCCTGTTATTATTCCCGCGGCGCCGGTCTTTTCCGGCGATGGTCAGGTGTCCCTTTTTTTCCCCAACCGGCAGTAGAGGGAGCGGCGCGATATGCCGAGGTAGCGGGCGGCGGCGGTCTTGTTGCCGCGGCAGAGGGCCAAGGCTTGCCGGACGATGCGGTCGATGTAGTTTTCGAGGCTGAAGCCGGCAGCGGGCAGGGCGAATTCGTCGGGGTTGAGCGCCGGGAACGGCGCGGCGGCGGCGCGGCTCAAGGGCGGATCGCCTTTGGCGAGGCCGCCGAGGTGGGCGGACTTGACGACGGCGTCGTCGTGCATGAAGGCCACCCATTCTATGGTGTTGCGCAGTTCGCGGACGTTGCCCGGCCAGTCGTAGACGCGGAGCAGTTCGGCGGCGGCGGGATCGATTGTTTTGAAGCGGCGCCCTTTGAGGTCGGCGAATTCGTGCAGGAAGAGCTCGGCGAGGGGCAGGATCTCCTCGCGGCGCTGGCGTAGGGGCGGGATGACGAGGTGGCCGACTTTGAGCCGGTAGAATAGGTCTTTGCGGAAGGTCCCCTGCTCGACCCGCCGCCCGAGGTCGGCGTTGGTGGCGCAGATGATGCGCACGTCGGCGGGCACTTTTTTGAGGCCGCCCACTCGGTAGAATTCCTTTTCCTGGATGACTCTGAGCAGCTTGCCCTGCAGTTCGAGGGGGATCTCGCCCACTTCGTCGAGCAGCACCGTGCCGCCCTGCGCCAGGTCGAGCTTGCCCTTCTGGCCCTTGGCGAGGCCGCCGGTGAAGGCGCCGGGCTCATAGCCGAAGAATTCGCTTTCGAAGAGGCTGCCGGTGAGCGCGGCGCAGTTGACGTCGATGAGCGGGGCGGGGTCTTTGAAGTCGCCGTAGTGGATGAGGCGGGCGATGATTTCCTTGCCGGTGCCGGTTTCGCCTTCGATGAGCACCGGCATGGACCGGTCCTGGTGGTATCTGGCGGCCTGGGCGGCGATGCGCCGCATTTCGGGGGCGAAGAAGGCGATGTTGTCGAGGCCGGCGGCCTTGCTGGCCAGTTTTTTCAGCCGTGTCAGTTCCCGCCGCGTTTCTTCGGTGGCGGCCCGCACTTCGTCGCTGAAGCGGCTGGTGAGCGCCCGGTTTTCGCGGAGGAGGGCCTGGTGCTCGGCGATGCGCTCGGTGATGGCGGCGAGTTCGGCGACGCTGATGGGTTTGAGAAGGTAGTCGTAGGCGCCGGCCCGCAGGGCTTCGATGGCGGTGACCATGTCGCCGTGGCCGGTGAAGAGGACGATGTCGCACGCTTTATCGCCGCCGAGGGCTCTGATGCGTCTGAGGAGTTCGATTCCCGACATGCGCGGCATCTTTATGTCGGACAGCACCATGGGGAAGTCGCCGGCGGTGAACAGGGCGAGGGCTTGTTCGCCGTCGCCGCTTTCGGTGACCTGATGGCCCATCTCCCGCAGGAATTCGGCGACTCCCGCCCGGCTGTCGCTGTCGTCTTCGACGAGGAGGATGTTCATGCCTGTTCTTCTCCCTTCTTCCTCCCCGCTCCGGCCGGGAAGATGATGCGGAAGGCGGCGCCCCTGTTCCGGCGCGCGCCTTTGATGATTATCTGCCCGCCGTAGGAGGCGACGATGGAGTGCACGATCGAGAGTCCGAGTCCCATGCCTTCGCCGGCGGGTTTGGTGGTGAAGAACGGTTCGAAGACTTTGCCTCTGATTTTGTTGCTGATCCCCGGCCCGTTGTCGCTGATTTCCAGGAAAATCTCGCCCTGCTGCCAGCCGGAGACGATGGTGACGCATTTGCCCGGCTTGTCGACGGTGTCGAGGGATTGCATGGCGTTGACGAGGAGGTTGATGATGACTTCTTCGAGCTGGGTGTTGTTGGCGGCCACGGGGGGCAGGTCGGCGGCCAGCCGCGTCCTGACGGCGATGGCGTGGGCGGCGAGCTGGGCACCGATCAGGGACAGCGCTTCCGCGACGGCGGTGTTGATGTCGCAGGGTTCGGGTTCGCCGCGCTGGCTGCTGCGCACGAAGAAGCGCATGTGTTTGATGATGTTGTCGATGCGGTCGGCCTGTTTGGATATTTTGCCGATGTTTTCCATGATCTTGGCGAGGGTGGGGGTTTTCCCTTGGTTGTGCCAGTAGAGCATGCCGTCGGCGGTGACTTTGAGCGAGTTGAGGGGCTGGTTGACCTCATGGGCGATGCCGGCCGCCATCACGCCCAGCGAGCTGAGGCGCTCGGCTCTGACGACCGCCTCCCTGGCCTCGAGCATTTCCTGCTCGACCTGGCGGCGCCGGGTGACGTCGTGGAGGATGGTGAGAAAGTTGGCGAGTTCGCCGTTTTCGTCCCGGACCGGCGTGACCGACATCTCGGCGGTGTAGAAGCTGCCGCCCTCGCGCCGGCTGGTTATCTCCCCCTGCCAGGCCCGCCCGGCCAGGATGTGCTGCCAC
Source organism: Sporomusaceae bacterium (assembly GCA_022839045.1). Next base: position 41,397 of record JALHDI010000008.1, on the reverse strand, counting down.
AGGTTGAGGTAGAAGGTCTTGGCGTCGGCGACGGCGAAGATGCCGCGGACGTTTTTGCCCAGGACGGCGGCGGCGGCCAGGCCGGTGAGGCTGAGGAAGGCCGGGTTTACCCACTGGATGGTGCCGGTCCGGTCGGTGATGATGACGGCGTTGACGGCCGATTCGAGCCCGGTGGTGAGCAGTTTGAGGCGTTGGCGGCTGGTGGTGGCGTGGATGGCGAGGGCGATCTGTTCGGCGAAGTTGGTCAGTTGGACGATGGTCCGCTTGGTCCAGAAATCTTTGTCGGCGGTGAAGACGGTCAGCGCTCCGAGGATGAGGCCGCTGACTTTGAGGGGGAAGGCGGCGCCGGCAACGGCGCCGTATTTTACGAGCCGTTCCCGCCAGGGGAGGACGCGGGGGTCGTCGACGCCGACCAGTTGGAACTTGCCGGTGCGGATGGCGGCGCCGGTGGGGCCCTGGCCGGCGGGGCCGTCGTCCCAGCGTACGCCGCCGGGACGAATGCATTCGATGGCCTCTTCGCCGGCGTCGAACAGGCGGACGGAGCCGTCGTCTTCCTTGCGGCCGACCCACAGGAGGATGGCGCCGAAGATGGCCTTTATCTGTTCGCAGGCGAGGGCGAGGATGTCTTCGAGCGGCCGCTCTTCGAGGACTTTTACGGCGATGTCGAGGAGCAGCAGGTCGCAGGCTTCCGAGCGGCGGCGTTCGGTGATGTCGCGGACGATGAGGAGGGCGTCGCGCTCGCCCGCTCTTGTGACCCGGGCCTCGTAGTAGGTCGTGGCGTTGTCGGTCTTGCGGTAGTATTCGAATATTTGCACGCGGCTGCCGGCGAGGACTTGTCCGATGGCGTCCAGGGCCGGCTTGACGAGGTGGGCCGGCAGGAGCCGGCTGATGCTTGAGCCGACCGGTGCTGGCGCGGGCAGGCCGGTCTGGCCGCCGGACGGCTTGGTGTCGAGGATGATGCCGTCTTCGCGGATATGGTAGAGGATGTCGGGGACGGAGGCGAGGATGGCCTTGTTTTCGGCTTCGCTGACCGCGAGCGCCGTCTGGGCCTGGCAGCGGAGAATGGCGCCGAGGATGACTTCGCCGACCAGCTTGGGGAGCATGATGTCTTCTTCCCGCCAGGCTTTCTCCTCCCGGACGGAGTGGAGGCCCAGGAGGCCGCAAGGGCTGTCCCCGCTGACGAGCGACACGGCGACGAGCGTTTTGATCCCCGCCGCGGCGAGCATTTCCCGTTCGTCCCCCGCGGGCACGGTGTAGAGCCGGGGGATATGCAGCCGACCCTTGGCTCTTATTTCCCGGGCCAGCCAGGACCGGTCGGTGATGTCGATGGCCGGTTTCTCTTCGTCCAGGGGCCGCATGCCGTCGGCGTTCCAGCTATAGGCGAGGCGGGCCTCGCTGCCGTCTTCGGAATTGAAGTATATGTAGGCGCGGTCGGCGCCGGTGAAGCGGCCGATTTCTTCGAGCGCCGACCCGACGGCGGTGTCGAGGGCGGTCGGGCTGACGTTGACGAACCTGGCCGAGATGACGGCCAGCAGTTTCTCGTATTCGACCTGGCGGCGGAGGGCCTGCTCGAGTTGGCGGTGGGCGGTGACGTCGGCGCAGGAGCCGATGTAGCCGGCGAAGTCTTTTCCCTGCCAGCGGGGGATGAAGACGGCCATCATCCAGCGATAGCCGCCGCCGGCGTAGCGCAGCCTGAACTCGTGCCGGAAAGCGCCGTGCCGCGCGAAGGCCGACTTTTGCCGGGCGTCGAAGGCCGGGCGGTCTTCGCTATGGACGAGTTCGAGCCAGCCCTGGCCGGCGAGGGCGGCGAGCGGCCGGCCGGTGAATTCGGACCATGTCTGGTTGAAGAAAACCGGGTCGCTGGAGCTGTCCGTGACTATGAGGAGTACGGGGGCATGGTCGGCGAGGTTGCGGAACCGCTGTTCGCTTTCCTGCAGTTGAGCGGCCCGCCCTTGCTCGAAGGCGGCGTCGATTTTCCGGCGGAGTGTCCGCCCGTAAAAGACGTCGCTCGTGAGGATGAGCAGCAGGACGGCGCCGATGGCGCTTTCCCGGTATGCGGCGAACAGCCAGCCGAGGGCGAGGAGGCCGGCCACGGCCGCGGCGGCGGCGGCCGACGGGAGCCGGGCCGAGCCGCCCGGTTGCGTTCCGCCGCCGGCGTTCTCCTCCGCCCGGCGCGGGAGCTTGCGTCTGACGGTTTCCCGGCGCCAGAAGGCGAGCAGTATTAAGGTCGCGAAGAGAGGATATTCCCAACCCACGCTTTGATCCACCGTGCTTCTTTAGGATATTTTAATGTACTTCGACAATTTCCGCATAGCACCTTCCATTTTTTACTATGACAAAGTGATAATAATAACAGAAGGAACTCCGTGAGTTCCTTCTGCGGGCAATCACCTGTAGACGATCAGTCCGCCGCGGTCTTCGCGGCCGGCCGCTCCCCGCCCTTCGAGGTAGCGGAGGTGGGCGATGGCCTCGCCGACGGCGAACCATTTTTGCGGCGGCGGGAAGTCGGCCCAACTGCGGTAGGTCATGTCCCATTTCATGCCGGCGGCGACCTGGTAGGCCGTGAGGGGCCCTGCGGCGAGGAGGCCGGCGACTTCGTCGGCCCGGCGGCGGTGGTGGGCAATGAGTTCTTCCGCCCTGGCCCGGCAATCGGCGAACAACCGCCGGTGGCCGGGAAGCACCAGTTTGACTTCGAGGGCGGCGACGCGGGCCAGGGACTCGAGGTAGCGGGCGAGCGGATCGCCGTCCGCGCGCCAGTGGGAGATGTTGGGGGTTATGTCGCGCAGGAGATGGTCGCCGGCGAAGAGGATTTTTTCGCGGGGCTCGTACAGGCACATATGGCCGGCGGTGTGGCCGGGGGTGGCCAGGCAGACGAGTTCGTACCGGCCGATGCTCAGCCGGTCGCCTTCGGCGACGGCGGTGAAGGCGAGCTGCTTTTCGGGCGCGAGTCTGAAGCCGGGGTGGCGGCTGACGGCCTGCCGCGCTTCTTCCTCGGAAAAGCCGTTCCGGCGGGCGAAGGCGCGCATGCTTTCCCACCACGGGTCGTCGGGGGCGAGGGCGACGATGCGGTTTATGTCGCGGGCGTCGGCGGCGCTGCACCAGACGCGCGATGTTTCCGTCGCCAGGGTGGCGGCCAGCCCGGAGTGGTCGGCGTGCAGATGGGTGATGAAAAAGTCGGTGCCGGCCGGGTCGACGGCCAGTTCGGCGAGGCCGGAACGCATCGCCGCCAGGCATTCCGGGCGGTTGAAACCGGTATCGATGACCAGCGCTCTGTCCTGGCCGGTGACGACGTAGGCGTTGAGCGCCTTGAGGGGGTTGTCGGGCAGCGGGATCTCCAGCCTGAACAGCCCGGGGAGAATTTCTTCCGGCAGAATAATCACTCCTTGACCTTTTATGCTGGCGGGTGAATGCCATAAGGGTGATTATTCGCGCCCCCGGCCGCCGGTTCCTGTGTGGAGCCGGTTATCCTTCCCGGTAGTAAGGCTTGAGCTGGAAGAGCAGGTAGGCGAAGACGAAGTCCCAGACGAGCCCGGCCGGGTTGAAGCAGGCGAGGTTCATGAGGATGCCGAGCAGCAGGGCGTAGAAGGCGAGCGTCCAGCCCAGGCGGCGGCGCTTGAGCATGAAGTAGCCGCCGGCGATAGCCAACGCCTGGAGGGTGGGGACGAGGACGTGGAAGACGGCGGCGGCGAAGGACGGGAAAGCGTGGCTTAGCCCCGCGGTTTTGAGGGTGGCGGCGCCGAACAGGCCGATGACGCTCAGCCAGGCGAGTAATCCGAGAAGGCCGAGGACGATGATCACCCACGGGAGAATTTTCGCCGCCCACTCCCTGGCGTTGGCGGGCAGCCCCGGCAGCCAGTCGGCGAAGAAACGGCCGAATAATCTTTCCAGGCTGTTCATTTCCATTCTCCTCCCAGTTTTCTTTCCTAATAATGATATGTGCGTCCGGCGGGAAAAAGTACGCCGCGCGGTTGTAATCGGGGGGCGGGTGTGCTATAATTAACTCAAGCACCATCCTTACAGAGACTCAGGGTTCGTAATTTGCAAGCGCGTCGAAAGTCCAGTCTTTCCGAGCCTAGCAAGTAGCAACCGGTCCAAAGGGTAGTGTTTTTCGTTTCCCCGTATGATGCGATTCGCGCTTCCGTGTATCAGTTGCCAGCCAAGCGAAGGTACCAAACGAGTATAATGGGGGTTTCCAGTCTGTCAGTATCGGTTATGCTGTAAGGGTGGTGCTCAACGGGGGGAGGCTATTGCCTCCCCCTAAGTTTATTTTCGCCGTTGCTTTACGGGTACGCAGCAGCTGGCGGTTATCAACGGCCTCTCCGGGCATGCTATTCTCGGAGGTGGATTATATGACGGTGAAAAACCGCGGTTCCGATATGCAGCCCGAGTTCGACGTCCATACGTCGGAGGCGCCGTCGGTCAATTATTTTTCGCCCCGCACGGGCGGTCAGGTCCAGGATGAGCTGCGGGCGGGCGGCGACGGCCGGCCGAGCGCCAGGCAGACCGCGGGCGACCCGGAGGATTACAGCAACGCAGCCAGCGACGCTACGGCGAATACGCCGGTGAAGCCCCGTTCCGAGCCGCCCCGGTTGTGAGCATGAACGACAAAAAAGGCCCCGCCGACGGAAAATGCCCCGCTGTTGAAGCGGGGCATTTCTTCTTACCGGCCGGGGATACGGTCCTCGCAGGGCACGCCGGTCTGGCATTTGCCGCAACCGTAGCGGGGCTGGAAGCGGGCCTTCATGGCGTCGAGGTAGTCGGAGCAGGGCTGGTGGCGCTTGCCGCTCTCGTCGATGGCTTCCGGCGGGCAGCGCCTGATGCAGGCGCCGCAGTTGGTGCAGTATTCGTGGGTGCCGCTGTAGGGGCGCGGCGTGGGCGCCAGCGCGAGGCCGGTGACTAGGCTGCCGATCCGGCCGGCGGCGCCGCGGGCGGTGATGAGGGAGCAGTTGAGGCTTAAGGTTCCCAGGCCGGCGATATGGGCGACATGCCGCTCCGACCAGTTGCTGCGCCGCTCGATGACGGCGAAGCGCGGGTCGAGCGCGGGAGCGAGGGCCTGGTAGCCGGCCGCCGCGAGGAGTTCCGCCAGGAAGCGGCGCAGCGCGTCGTTGACCATTTCCCCCTCGATCCGGCCGTAGAGCCATTCGACGGCGGGCAGGCCCGGCTGGCGGTTGGCGCGGCGCACCGCCGCCGTGAACGGCAGGAAGTAGGATATCACGGCGCCCGCGGCGGGCAGCCATTCGCGGGGCGACAGGTGGCGAGGCCCGATAGCCCCAGGGGCCTTGAGGCGGGCGAACAGCGGGTCGTCCGGCGCCGCAACGCCCATGAGCGGCGGGTCGAAAATCTGCAGACCGTCAAGCGAAGGCACCCGGTTTAGCGGGCTTTCGGCGACGAAGGTTCCTGCGGCCGCCGCCAGTTCGTCAAACCGCACGTTATCATCTCCTTTGTTCTGTTACGGGAATAGTTAGCGGCCGCCAGGCCCGAATCCTCCCTGCCGGCGGCCCGGGCGGAAAAAAAACGGCCGGCGGCGCCGTCTTACAAATGGGCTGTTGCTTAATACTTACTCATCGAATATGGCGCCGATCAGTACGGATTTGTATTTTGTTTTATTGAAAGCCGGCCGCAATAATAGTAAAATATTGGTGACGAGTAAAGGTGGGAGAGCGATTATGGCGACAGCGAACGAAAAGGCGACGATCAGCGCCCGGGTCAACGTCACGGCGGTGAAGGCTCTCAAGAATCTCAAGGTTCCCCTGTCCGATGTCATCGAGGCGGGCGTTTTCCACTTCCTGCTGCTGGACAATTTCGCCAAGGTAAAGTTTCTCATCCAGAACAATGAAGACGTGATCAGCCTGAAGAACCTGGAAGCGGCCTATGACGAGGATAACGGCCATTCGTGGCCGGATATCCTCCGCTCCGTCCTCCAGCCAGACCCGGACGGCGATGTGAAGAGCATCATGCGGGAGCTGAAGTCGGTGGCGAAAAATCTCGACGACCGCGGCGACGAGGTGTTTTTCCGCAAACGGATTGCCGGGTTGGACACGACCGCGCTTCTGCAGGAGGCCCATCTGCATATGGTGAAGAGCTCGTTCGCGGCGGCGCTGGCGCTGTATGAAAGCGCCCTGAAGCTTTTCGAGGCCGCGGGCAACGCACCGGAAGCCGGCAAGACCCTGGCGCTGGCCGGCCGCTGCCAGCAGAGCCTCGGCCGCTATCCGGACGCACTCGACGCGTATGAACGGGCCAGGCGCATCCTGGAACAGCAGGACCTGCCCCATGAGTTGGCCCGCATCCTCTACGACCGGGGCACCTGCTACCAGATGACCGGCCGCTACGACGAAGCCTGCGCTTCTTTCGAGGAAGCCCGCGTTATTTTCGAGCGCCTCGGCAATTACGAGGAAGTGCGCAAGTCGTTCGCGAGTATCGGCGCCTGCCTGAATTTCATGGGCGACAAGAAGCGGGTGCTCGAATTTTTCGATATTTTCATCGACAGAATCCTCCGCCAGAAAAGCGTCATCCTCGCCGGGATGGCCCCGGAAAGCCGTCAGTTCCCGCCGGCCAAGGAAGGAAATTGATTGTCCGGGCCGAATGTTTATAGAATACCGAATAAGCCAAAGAATAACGAGGTGCATTTGAAATGTTCAAACCTGCCAGAATTCTCCCCGTTCTCCTGCTCCTGCTCGTCCTGTTGACGCTGCCGGCGCTCGCCGCCGAGGAAGAGGACAGGTATTTCCCCCTGAGCAACGCTACCAAGGACACGTTCAGTACATACTACCTGGATCTGAAGACTCTCCAGCATGTTCCGGCCGACGCGAATTTCGATTTCGTCAAGAACCCGGAGCAGGTGTTCAAGGACAAGGGTTATCTCCAGGCCTGGGTTAAGGTCGAGTATGAAAAGCAAGGCGCCAAGGAAGTGGTCGAATCCCTCAAGATGCAGGACCAGAACGTCGCCGGCTACGAGAAGCTGGCTTTCTCCCTCCAACTGCTGCGGGTGAAGCCAGCCACCAGGGAAGTGGCGCTGCTCGAGCAGGCTGACTATGACAAGAACGGCAAGCTTCTCGGCCGCATCGTCCATCCCGCCGACCGGTGGGTGCCCTACGACGTCGAGGCGAGAATCAAGGAGATCTGCGAGAAATTGGTGGTAGCCCAGAAGGTGTTTTACGCCAACGGGGGCCGTTAAGCACCCGCTGAACGGTAATGTTACCGCCAACTATGATGGGAGCGATGGGCGTGCATAAGACGAAACTGACGATCGGCCTCATGTTGCTGGGAGTGCTGCTGGCCTTAACGGTGCCGGCGGCGGCGGCCCCTTTCGACCCTTCGGTCGTGAAGGTCTCCGTGGACGATTCCCTGTGGCATAGCTACCACATCGGGCCGGAGCCGCAAAGCGGTGACACCATCACCCTCCACCGCATCACGAAAGCCGAGGTAACCATCCTCACAGCCGGCAACCGGGAATTCGCCACCCATGTTTTCACCTCCAAGGATAATAAGCCGCACAGGTTCACTATCCCCCACGGCATAACGAACGCCAAGGTCCGCCTGAAAACGTGGACCGCTGACGATGTCGTGTGGACGACCTCGGCCGATCTCAAGGAGGTCAGCGGCGATCTGGTCGTCAGGGCGGTGCGGGCCGATCAGGTTGTCTATACCCCGGGTTTCTGACGGCAGCAAAAAAGCCGAGGCGAAAAGGCCCCGGCTTTTTTGCTGCCGTTTGCCGTTATGGGAAATATTTCACTTTTTTTAAGCCAGCATATGGACTTTTTCGATGCGGCGCGTTATAATCAAAGTGTGTGAAAGTTATAACTTTCACTTTTGGGAGGTTAGGTATCATGCTCCCCAAAGCCTTGATTATCATCCTCGGGTTGCCGTTCGCGTTATTCTGCTGTCTGCTCGTTCCGGTGGTTTTTCTGACGGTCTTCGCGTGTTCGCCGTTCGTTTACGCTTACCGGTGCGTCACCGGGCCTGTCCGGTCCGGAGGCGGCGCCATTTCGCAGCTCGCTCAACCCCCTTCCGTATAATACACCCCGCCTTGTCTTGCTTTATTTTTCGTCGGCTTCGCCCGCTGAGCGAAGTCAATTTTTTTGCCCCCGGGCCATTGGAACTTTTCTCCGGCCGGAAATATGGTACAATAGTGGTAAAGTTCTTTGAGGGGGTAATCACAGAATGATTAACCGGAAAACGATCTCTGCCCTTGTGCTGGCGATATTCGCGGCACTGCTGCTCGCGGCGCCGGTGTGCTCGGCCGCCGACCAGAACCTGGACAAGCCGACCAGGATGCTGGTGAAGGTGGATATCGTCGATCCGAACCTCTTCTGGTCGTACCCGTATATCTGCCGGGACGGCAAGGCGAGAGTGCCTGCCGCCGTCCAGATCGTTTGGAGCACTACGAGCGGCCTGACTTCCGATACGGGTACCGTCGTCGTGGCGAAGAAGGACCGCGGCCAGTTGGCGATAACGACCGAGAAGGATGCGTTCGTCGATATCGAGGTGCATGTGGTGGACGCCAAGAAGGTTGTTTTGGGCAAGGCCAGCCTGCAGATCCGCAACACCGGCAAAGATATAGCTTTTGCCGTCTATCCTCCGGAATACACCACCCCTTCCATCGAGGTCCAGTAGCCGATCGCCCCCCCGCCGGACAAGAAAAGGGTCTGCAGCTTCTGCAGACCCTTTTTGTGTTGCCGGGGCGGTTTACCATGGCCAGAATTCGCGCCCGCCGGCCGCCTTCGTGAGCAGCCGCTCGGTGAGCACCGCGGCGAGGTTGACGGCTTCGCCGTCGGCGGACCAGTCAGCAAAGTAGTCTTCCCGGTCTTTGATGTCGATGAGGCTGACGTTGTCCTCCCGGTAGCCGACGAGGCGCATGGCGAGGTCGGTCCTGAGCCTGAGGTCGCCTTCGCGGGTCCGGAAGTGATATTCGCCCAGATCGGTGACGATGATCCCGAGGACGAGGTCGGCGTCCAGCTTGACCGCCAGTTGGCGGAGCCGGGACGGGTCGGGCCGCCGGGGGTCGAAGGCGCCGCCCGCAGGCAAGGCCGCTTTGATTTCCGCGGCCGGGATGATTTCGTATACTTTGACGAATGACGGCAGTGGCGTACGGAACCAGGCGGCCATGGTGGCGGCGACCTTGGCCTCGACCGCCGGCAATTCGCGGGCTTCTACGGTGGCGGCGACCGGCAGGAGGACGATCCGCCGCGCCTCCGCGGCGGCGCAGACCGGTGTATCCGGCAGGGCCGGAAGGGCGAACGAGATTAGGAATGCGAGGGCGAGGATTTTTTTCATGTCTTCACCGTCCGGATTATGTTCGGCGCGGCAGGCCGGTTCTTTTCCATTTCGCCGGGTTAGGGCAATTTTCCTTTCAGGCTGCGGACGGGCAGGAGCAACAAAGGATGGCGGTTTTGAGCGACCGTAGAAGAGAACTCCGGCTTTGGGCCGGAGTTCTCTTTCGGTTCAGCGCCGGAAGTTTTTTTCGTTATGCAGCTGCTGGCTGCGGTGCTTTTTCGCCAGTTCCTCCCGGTTGACGGGGGTGACCTTTTCGCCGAATTCCCTGGCCAGCAGGGCCTCGATCTCCTCGGGACGGAGCGTCTGGGTTTTTACTTCGTTCCATTTCTCTTGCATCCTTCACCTCTCCAAGCAGAAGGCAGGTCGCCGCCCGCGGCATGCCCGGGAACCTGCCTTGCGTATTAGCGCGCCCGGTAGGATTCCGCCGGCACTCTACGATTATTATGAACCGCCCGCGGGCAAAGGATGCTACCCCCGCGGCGAAAATTCCTCTTCGGCCTTGGCCAGCCGCCTGATCTGGACGGCGACGAGGACGGCGGTGACCAGGGTGGCGCCGAGATCGGCGATCGGGCCGGCGAGCCATACCCCCTGCAGGCCGATGAAGCGCGGCAGGATCAAGAGCGCCGGGATGAGGATGAGGAGCTGGCGGGACATGCTGAGCAGCAGGGAATGTATGGGTTTGCCGATCGCCTGGAAGAAGCCCGCCCCCATGACCTGGAAACCGATGAGGGGCAGCATTGCCAGGAATATTTTGAGGCCGGCCGCGCCAAGGGCGATGAGGTCGGCTTCGGAGCTGAACAGACGGATGATGTACGCGTCGAACAGTTCGACGATGACGAAGCCGGCGATCGATACGGCGGTGGCGGCTATGCTGCCTTTGACGACCGCTTCCCTGACCCGCCCGTATTTTTTCGCCCCGTAGTTGTAGCCGATGACCGGCTGGGTGCCCTGGCTGATGCCGAAGACCGGCATGAGGACGAGCATGGAGACGCGGTTGATGATCCCCATCGCGGCCACGGCCGTCTGTCCGCCGTAGATGATGAGGATGTTGTTGAACAGGCCGGCGACGACGCTGGCGGCGATCTGCATGAAGAAGGCCGACGAGCCCATGACGACGATTTTCGCGGCGATCCGACGGTCGGGCACCATGTTGGCGCCGCGCAATTTGAGGAGGCTTTGCCGGCCGCGGAAATGGGCGATGACCCAGACGGCGGAAACGGCCTGCGAGATGACGGTGGCCAGCGCCGAGCCTTTGATGCCCAAGCCGAGGACGAAGATGAGCAGGGGGTTGAGGAGGGTGTTGAGGAGGGCGGATATGATCATCGTCATCATGGCGATGCGGGGGTGGCCTTCGGCACGGATGATGTTGTTGAGCCCGAAGCCTGTAAACAGGAAAACGCTGCCGGCGAGGATGACGGCCGTGAAGTCGCGGGCGTAGGGAAGCACGGCCTCTTCCGCCCCGAGGGCGATGAGGACGGGGTCGAGGAAGCTGAGGAGGACGGCCGACATGCCGACGGCGATCGCCAGCCCGAGGACGAAGGCGTTGCCGAGGATTTTTTCGGCGTCGCCGAGCCGCTGCTGGCCGATGCGGATGGATACGAGCGTGGTCGCGCCGACGCCGACGAGCATGCCGAAGCCCATGAGCACGATCATTATCGGGAAGGCGATGGTCACCGCCGCCAGGCCGATGGCGCCTACCCCGTGGCCGACGAAGATACTGTCGACGATGTTGTAGAGGGCGTTGACGAGCATGCCGGTGATGGCAGGGACGGAGAAGTCCCAGATGAGGGTGCCGATGTTTTTGTGTCCCAGGTTGCTGCGGTCATCCATTGTCTGGCGCTGCGCTTGCCGGCAACTTTTCCGCCTCCTTTCGTCGCTAATTAGTATTGGCTTATCGTCGCCCCGGTTCTCATGGGAATTAGAAGCAAAGCAAGGCTCCCGGGTTTCCCCGGGAGCCTCGCCGCGATGCCAGATTATCGGGGACGTGCGCCGAACCACTCGCGGACCATGCCTATCACCGGCGTGTAGTAGAGCAGGCAGGCGATCACCGCGCCGCCGGCGGCGCTGACGGCGAAGGGAACGACGAAGAACAGGGCGCCCGCTTTGGAGCCGATGAGGTATTTGGCGACCGGGTAGGCGACCAGCGCACCGATGAGGCCGGTGCCGACGAGTTCGCCGAACGCCGCCCAGAGGATGCTGTTGGTCCGCCGGTAGAGGATGCCGGCGAGGGCGGCGCCGATCATGCTGCCGGGGAAGGCGAGCAGCGTGCCTGTGCCGAGGAAGTTGCGCAGGAGGGAGGTGGCGAACGCGGCGTTGACCGAGTACCGCGTGCCGAGGAGCACGGCCAGCAGGATGTTGATGGCGTGCTGGACGGGGAAGCATTTGGAGACGCCCACGGGGATGTAGACGAGCTGGGCGGTGAGCACGCCGAGGGCGACGAACAGGGCGGTGAAGGTCAGTTTTTTGATGTCCATATGGTATTCCTCCCGGGTATCAGCCGATTTTCGCGTAGCGGAGCAGGAGGTCGGGCGTCAGGTTGAAGACGGCGTCGAAGAGCCTGACGCGGAAGGTGCCGATGCCGTCCTCCGGACGGAGGGAGCGGTGGGCGAGTTCGCCGGCGACGCCCATGACGGCGAGGCCGGTGACGGCGCCTACGTACGGGTCGGCGCCGGTTCCCAGGCAGCAGCCGATGAGTGAGGTGGCCATGCAGCCCGTGCCGGTGACGCGCGCCAGCCAGGGGTGGCCGTTGGTGATGCGGCAGACCCGACCGCCGCCGGCGACGATGTCGGTCTGGCCGGTGAGGGCGACGACGCAGCCGAGGCGGCAGGCGAGACCTACGGCGACGGCTTCGCCGTCGCTTTCGTCGGCGGCCGAATCGACGCCGCGGATGGCGGCGCTGAGGCCGGCAACGGTTTTGATTTCCGCGGCGTTGCCCCTGACGACCGCCGGGCGGGTTGCGCGGATGATGCGGCCGGCGGCGGCGGTGCGGGCCGGGGTGGCGCCCGCGCCAACCGGGTCGATGATGACGGGGACGCCGAGGTCGCCGGCCCGCCGGCCGGTGGCGATCATGGTGTCGACGGCGGCGGCGCTGAGGGTGCCGATGTTGAGCACCAGGGCGGCGGCCCTAGCGACCATGTCGGTGGCTTCGCCGGGGTCGGCGGCCATGACGGGGGAGGCGCCGAGGGCGAGGGTGATGTTGGCGCTGTCGTTGGCGGTGACGTAGTTGGTCAGGTGGTGGACGAGGGGTTTTTTCGCCTTGACGGCGGCGAGGGTCGCGGCGATTTCCTGCAGAAGCTCCATGAATCTACCTCCCTGAAAGCGGGGTATGGGAAACGGGCGTGCGGGCGGGTAAGCGGCGGAAACCGGAAAAGGCGCTTCCCCGTAAGGATGCGCCCCGAAAGCGATGATTGAGCAGCTCTCCCTCCGCTGGCATTACCCAGATCAGGTTAAAGGGTCATAGGCGATCAGGCCTATTTCTCAGCCGGCTCCTCCGGCTCCCCCAGCCGATATCCAGTTTTTTGCCTTTTGCTTCATTATAACCATATCCGGCCGATTTTTCCATACTTTTTACAGTAAGTTTCACGGATAGGCGAAAATTTTTTCCCGCGAAGGAGATACGGCGACGCCGGGCTTCCGGCGTGGAGCTTACGCCAGCAGGCGGTTCACGATCGCGTCGATATGTATCTGGGTGGTGTCGAGGATGAGGGTGTCCAGGTCGCCGGGTTTGATGATGAGCGGCAACTCGGTGCAGCCGAGGACGAGGGCGTCGGCGTTTTCGGCGGCGAGCATCCGCCTGGCGATCCCCAGCACCGTGTTTTTGTCTTCGGGCAGGACGATGCCTTCCTGGAGGTTGGGGAAGATGATGTTGTGGATGGCCTGCTGCTCTTCCGCCGTGGGGACGAAAGCGTTGATGCCGTATTTGGCGAACGCGTCCTTGTAGAGCCCGCTGCTCATCGTGAACGCGGTGCCGAAGATGACGACGCCGCGGCAGCCCCCGGCCCGGGCGCTTTTACACGTTTCCTCGACGATGCTGATGAGGGGCAGCGGGGAACGGCTGCTGAGCGCGTCGAAGACGACGTGGGCGGTGTTGGCCGCCATGGCCGCGAATTCGGCGCCGCCGGCCGCCAGGGTTTCGAGCGAGGCCGCCAAGCGGTCGGTGAATTCGGGCCAGCGCTTTTCGGCCGCCAGGGAATACATTTCGTCGAGGTTGAGGCTGTCGATGACCATGAGGGGATAGCCGACGCCACCCGTCTTGGCCCGGTAGCCGTCGATTATCCCCTTGTAGTAGTCGAGCGTAGACGCGGGGCCGATCCCGCCCACCAGTCCGAATTTTTTCATCATCAGCACCTCCGGTATAGTGTAAGTAAACTGTTACTTCGATTATATCACAGAAAGGCCCTGGCTAAGCCGGGGCCTTTTCCGCGTCTACTTTTTGTATATCTCGCTCCTGGCGCCGGTGCCCGCCTGGTCCTGGCGGAAGGCGAACGCCGGGTTCGCGCCGGCGACGAAGCCGGCCAGCCAGGCCCGGTAGAACCGCGCCATCGCCTGCTCGTCGACGCCGGCCCGCCGCCAGTTCGGCTGCTGGAGGCAGGCGCCCGTCTCCCAGGTTATCTTGTCAGTCGTCGATGCGGTGACCATGTCGGCCTGGTCGCAGGGCATGCCGTTCAGGTAGTAGTCATTGAGGGCCCGGTAGAGGCCGGGCGCGGCCGACAGGTCGTGCCCGCCCCGCGCTCCGGCGCTCTCGCCCGTGAGGCGGCCGTGGTCGGCGAAGGCCCGCTCGACGAGGCCGACCGCCGCGCCGCCGCAGGTGTCGAGCAGTTCTCTGACGAAGGCAGCTTCCCTGGTTTCGACGATTTTGATCTGGCGCTGCAGCCACCCGTGGATGTTGTCGTGGTCGATGAGTTCGCCGAGGTCGGTGTCGGGCAGCGGCCAGCCGTAGGTCTGGCGAACCTGCTCCTGGAGTTCTTCGGCGACGGGGCCGCACAACGCGGCCGCCCTTTCGCGGAGAAGATCCTCCCGGAGGCCGACGAGGCGGATCTTGCCGTACAGCCAGTAATGGATGGGACCGATGAACGCGCTCATTGTTTGTCCTCCTTTAAGGCGACTTTATTCAAGGCGGCGATCAGTTCGCCGACTTCGAGTCCGTGGATGCCGGCCGCTTTCTCCAGCGCCTCGCCGGTGGCCGAGGGGCAGCCGAGGCAGCCCATGCCGAAGCCGCGGAGGACGGGAATGGTGTCGGGGTATACCCTGATGATGTCGGCGATGATGCTGTCGGCGGCGATGGCGTCGCCGGCCTTGAGCCTGGTTTCGCCGCCCGCGGCGGCGGGCGCTGCGGCCTGGGCCGTGACGGGGGCGGGGGCGGCCGGTCCGGCGGCGAACTCCGCCAGCACGTCGGACCGGAACTTATCGAGGCCGATGCGGTCGATGAACTGGCCCAGCCGCTCGATGTCGGCGTTTTTCTTGTAGTAGCCGACGATGATGTCGATGATCCTGAGGGTGTCGTCGTAATCGAGGCCGGCGATGAGCTTGTCGCCCAGCCGGGGGTGCGCGCCGGCGCTGCCGCCGACGTATACGTCCCAGCCCTCGTCGGTGCCGATGACGCCGATATCTTTGATGATCGCTTCCGAGCAGGAGTTGGGGCAGCCGGAGACGCCGATCTTCATCCGCGACGGCATCTCTTTTTTGATGTAGCGCCGGTCGAGTTCGAGGCCCAGCTTGACGCTGTCCTGTTTGCCGCGCTTGCAGAAGGCGATCCCCGGGCAGACCTTGACGCTGCGGACGCAGTTGGCGAAGCCCATGGCGGGCTGCATGCCGAGTTCGGCCCAGACGTTGTCGATGTCCTCGGCTTTGAGGCCGGTTATCATGATGCGCTGCGCCGAGGTCAGTTTGAGCGTGCCGCCGTATTCCCTGGCGACGCGGGCGTATTTTTCGAGCGTTTCGGGTTTGACGAACCCTCCCGGGAGATGGGGCGTGACCGCGTAGGTCCTGGTGCCGTTGCGGATTTTTTGCAGGTTGGCTCCTTTGGGCAGCATGGCGTTATTCCTCCTCGCGTCTTGCGGTGTCTTTCCATGGTTCAATGATAACCCGCCGGCGGCCGCTTTGCTTTGATTTAAATCACACTATCGCGGTGATTTAAATCACGCGGCCCCTCCCCTCTCCCCCGGCAAAAACCAAGGCAGCCCCGAACCGGTGAGAACCGGACCGGGGCTGCCTTGGCAGTCCAAAGGGGATGGGGGCACAGAAAGTTCAGTTGCCCGGCTCTATAACCGCGAAGTATCCCGCAGATTGGCGCGGGAAGGGCCGGCGTCCCGCTCCTTTTTGCGCTGTTCGTATAGTTCAATCTCGAGGAGCATGCGCTCGACGATTATCTCGCAGATCATCCTGTCGAACTGCCCGACGGCGGCGTCTACCCCCTTCTCCACCGAGCGCAGCAGGGCCTGCGCCTCCCGGGGCGAAATGTTGGCCGGCACGGCGAGGTCGAACACCGGCGTGAAGTCTTTGTCGGCGTAACGGTCGACGAATAATTTCATCTTTGCGGCGACGGTGTCGATGAGTTCCTGATCGGGCGATAGTTCGGCGAGGTACCGGCGGATGCGCTCCATCACCTCGGTTTGCCCGGACCTGGACGGAAAAGGCACGATGCTGGCAGCCACGACGATTCCCTCCTGCTGGCGATGCTTGTCTATATATCCTTATCGAATGTTTATTTTTCGTTTAGAAAAGCCCCTTGCGGGGGGCTTGCTTTTTTTCCGCCCCCTCCCCCGCTTGCCGGCATTAATAAACATAAACTAAATATTCAGCCGCGAAAGCACAGATGACGAGAGTCATTATGGACATAAGGGAGGAAAAAGATGAGTACCACGGCGATTTCCAGTGTGACGAGCAGTGCTTCAACGACCAGTACGACCAGTGCGACTACGTCCAACAGCGACCTCGATTTCGAGGACTGGATCAACCTGTTGGCGACCGAGCTCCAGTACCAGGACCCCACAGACCCGATAAGCAGCAGCGAATACGTGTCCCAGATGGCGTCGCTCAGCTCGCTGAGCCAGATCGAGAACATCTACTCGGCGATCAACAACGTCCAGGCGTACAACATGATCGGCAAAAACGTGACTTATCAAACGACCGATTCCTCGGGAAATACCGTCGCGGTCACCGGAACGGTGAGTGCGGTCATCCTCAGCGGCGGCAACACTTACCTGTCCATCGATGGCAATGCGGTTTCATTGGACGCGGTGTTGAGCGTCGCCAACGCTTCGACAACCGACACGACGAGCGCCTAGGGCGAGGTATCCCCCAACCCAATACAATCAGCCGGACCCCGCAAGGGGGGGCTGAACACTATTTCCGAACGACTGAAGGAATAGTATTCAGGAGGTGGTGCGCCTTATGATGAGCGCATTCTTTTCATCGGTGTCGGGGCTGAAGTCGCAGACAACCAGCCTCAACGTCATCGCCAACAATATCGCCAACGTCAATACGACCGGTTACAAGAGCTCACGGGTCAGTTTCAGCGACCTTCTCAGCCAGACCCTCAGTTCCGCTTCCGGGTCGACCGCGACGACCGGCGGCACCAACCCGGTGCAGATCGGCCTCGGGGTAAGCGTCGCCAGCACGGATACCAACATGACCACCGGCAGCACCCAGTCGACCGGGGTCGCCACCGACGTAGCCATCAGCGGCGAAGGCTTCTTCGTGGTTTCGAACGGCACGGACGGGAGTTACCTGTATACCCGTCAGGGCGACATGACGGTGGACGAGGACGGCAACCTGACGGTCAACGGCTACAAGGTCTGCGGCTGGGCGACCGTGAACGCCAACGGCGAGATCATCACGACCGGCGACATCGACGCGATCAATATTTACGAAAACAATAAGAAGTCGATGGCCGCCGCCATGACCACCGAGGCGGCCTTCAGCGGCACCCTCAACTCGACGAAAACGGCCCACGGCACCGGGTTGACCACGATCGGCACCGTGCCCGATACGGCCGACGGGACGTCGAGCATGACGGTGTACGACGCGCAGGGCAACGCCTACAGCGTCACGGTCAACTGGTACAAGTGCTACGTCGATTCGTCCGACGCCGACAACCCGATTACCAGCTGGTATTACGAAGTCGACTCCAGCGACGCGACGATTACGCCGTCCAGCGGCTATATCGCCTTCGACAAAAACGGCAACATCGTCGGCAGCACGACTTCCACGGCCGTCAGCAGCGCCGGCACGACCGGCTACGACGCCACGAACGCCGCCGCCAGCTATAACGCGGCCGCCGGCGATTATTCCGTGACGGTGACGGGGACCACGGGCAACTGGACGATCCAACTGACGGACGCCGCCGGCAATACCTACAGCACGACTTCGACCGACGGTTCGGCCACCTTCGACCTGGCGACCGGCACCTTCACCCTGACCGCGCCGACCGCCCTGGCGGCGGGCACGACCGTCTTCACCGTTTCCGCCGATGCCACCACCTTCGACACCACGCCGACCTTTACCGTGACGCCGGACAGCACCGTGGGCACGGCGGCGTTCACCGTCGCCTGCGATCTGAGCGATATCACGACAAGCAACAGTACGGCGGGGGTCACCGCCACGCCCGACGGTTACACCGCCGGGACGCTGTCCAGCATCGCGATCGAGGCGGACGGTACGATCGTCGGCACGTACAGCAACGGACAGACCCAGGATCTGGCGACGATCGCCCTGGCGGTGTTCACCAACGACGAGGGCCTGGAAAAAACCGGCAACAACATGTACGCCGCCACGAACAACTCCGGAACGGTGTCGTATTACACCGCCGGCAGTGGCGGCACTTCGTCGCTGAGCACCGGCTGCCTGGAGATGTCCAATGTCGATCTGGCGCAGGAATTCAGCAATATGATGATCGCCCAGCGCGCTTACCAGGCCAACAGCAAGGTCATATCCACCGCCGACGAGATGCTGCAGTCCCTCATAAGCATGCGCTGATGCCTGACAGGCGGCTAGCGTGACCACGGCGGCGCCGGCGGCGGGGATCTCCCGCCGCCGGCAGCCGACGCAGCGAGGGGGAAGGGGGCGCGGAAATGGCATCGACTTTTGGTATCTATAATGTTTCCTATTCAGGCATGTATGTCAGTCAGGCCGGCCTGACGGCCACGACGAACAATCTGGCCAACGTCAGCACGACGGGGGCCTCGCGCGTGCGGGTATCCGTCAGCGATACGTCGACGACGCTGTCCGACGGGACGACGACGACGAGCGGCGCCAACGTGGCGTCGATCACCCGGGCCCGCGACAGGCTGCTGGACGCGACCTACCGCACGCAAAACGCCGACGCCAGCTATTGGGCGGTGAAGAGCGGCGACCTCGAATACATGCAGGAGCTGCTGAACGAATACGCGGCCGACGACGGGACCTCGAGCGACGGCCTGCAGGAGCTCATCAACGACTTCTTCACAAGCTGGGACTCCCTGGCGACGGATACGACCAGCACCAGCGCCCGCCAGCAGGTGGTCGACAGCGCCAATTCGCTGATCGCCGGCCTGACCGAGATCTACAGCCAGTTGGAGCAGCTGCGGGCCGACGCGGTCAACGGGGTCAGCGACGGGGTGGACAGCCTGAACACCTTGGCCGAGCAGGTCGCGAAGCTTAACCGGCAGATCGCCGAGGCCGAGGCGACCGGCGGGGAGGCCAGCTACCTGCGGGATCAGCGCGACGCCCTCGTCGACCAGATGTCTGCCCTGGCGAATATCACCGTCTACGAGAGCAGCAGCGGTTACCAGGTGACGATCAACGGGGCAGCGCTGGTAAACGGCATCACCGCCAACAAGCTGGCGGTGTCGGGAAGCGGGACGGCGGCCGAGCCGCTTACGATAACCTGGGAGAATTCGGGCAAGGGGGTAAGCATCACCAGCGGCAGCATAGCGGCCTACATGGAGGATGCCGACCAGACCGGCTACGCGGCCATCGACACCGGCAGCCTGCCGTACGATTTCACCACCGGCGCCGCGGCGAGCTCGATCACGACGATGATGCAAGCGCTGAATGACCTGCTTACGACGGTCGCCGCCGAGATCAATGAGCTGCAAATCTCCGGCGGCGGGGTGGCGTTTTTCACCGCCGCCGACGCGGGCCAGCCGCTCAGCATCGCCAATATCCAGGTCAATGCCAGCGTGGCCGGGGACACGAGTCTGATCGCGACCGGCGCGGAAGACGGCGACAATTCCATCGTCGCCGCGATTTATGACCTTTGCGAGGAAGACATCTTCTCTTTCGCCGGGTTGAAGATGGATGTAGGCGAATTTTACACAGCGGTGATCTCCTGGATAGGGACGGCCGGCGACAACGCTGCCAGCAGCTACGAAACCCAGTCGGCCCTGGTAAGCCAGGTGGATAGCCAGCGGCAGGCGATTTCCAGCATCTCCCTCGACGAGGAAATGTCCAACCTGATCATCTACCAGGAGGCTTACACCGCCAACGCGCGGGTGCTGAGCACCATCGACGGCCTGATCGGCGATTTGATCGAAGACTTGGGATAGGAGGAAGCAAGATGGCCTCAACCTTCGGAGGCGTCAGGATTGCCGAGCGCGGCCTGTCGGCAAGCCAGATAGCCCTGTCAACGACCACCAACAATATAAGCAATGTCAATACAGCGGGTTATTCGCGCCAGACGGTCAACCAGATAGCGGTCGGCCCGGCCGCGGTCTACAGCCGCAGTACCGTCGGCAACGGGACCGAGGTCACTTCGGTGACCAGGGTCAACAGTTTCCGTCTGGATCAGAAATACTGGACGGAAAACAGTTCGTTGGGCTACTACGAGACTATGTCCGACTACCTGTCCCAGATCGAGGTTTACCTCGACACATCGGCCAGCGATACGACCTTCAGCAAGATGATGAGCAATTTCTACTCCGCGCTGGAGTCGCTGGCGACCGACAACAGCGCGGCGGCCCGGACCACCGTCCTGGAGTACGGCCAGGAGATCTGCGCCTACTTCAACGAAGCGGCCGAGGCGCTGACCGAATTGCGTAACGAGGTGAATCTCGAGGTCAAGACGACGGTGGAGCAGATCAATTCCTACGCCGGCCAGATCGCCGAGCTGAACCAGCAGATCACGGTGGCGGCCACTTCCGGCGCCTCCACCAACGAGCTGGAGGACAGGCGGGATTTGCTTATCGACGAGCTTTCCAAACTGGCCGACATCAGCGTATCCGCCGCCACGGTGTATACCGCCAGCGACGGCACGACAACCTCGACATACACCGTAACGCTCAACGGCTCGACGCTGGTCAGCGGCAACAGCGCCCGCATGTTGGAGTGCCATACCATCACCGACGGCAGCGAGCAGGACGGCATGTACGGCATCCGCTGGACGGACAACGGTACGGAGCTATCCGTCGGGGACAGCGGCACGCTCGCGGCGTACCTCGATATCCGCGACGGGACGGGCGAAAACGGCGACGGCAAAGGTATTCTTTATTATATGGACCAGTTGGACGATTTCGCCCGGACGTTCGCCGAAGCCTTCAACGAGGGCGTCTACGCCGACGGGACCAAGTATTACGCCGGCCACGCCGGCGGCTACGGCCTCGACGGCACGACCGGCACCCGCTTCTTCACGTACGGCGACACGACGTCGGCGGATATCGAAAGCGCGCTGGCAGCCGGACAGACTTTGGACGATATATACGCCAACGTCACGGCCGCCAATCTCTCGCTGACGACGGACGTTACGAAGGACGTGAACAAGATCGCCGCCTCCTCGAGCGCGACCGACGCCGACGGCAATAACGAGAACGCCAACGACCTGATCAAAATCTGCCAGGATACGCGGATGTTCGGCCCCGGTTCGCCGGTGGACTGCTACAATTCGATCATCGCCACCCTGGGCACGGAAAGCGCCTACGCCTCGCGGCAGAACAGCCGGCAGAGCAGCCTGGTGGCGTACATCGACGATTGCCGCTCCTCGGTATCCGGGGTGTCGACCAACGAAGAGACGGCCTATCTGACGAAGTACCAGGAGGCTTACAATGCCTCGGCCCAGGCGATGACCACCTGGAGCGAGGTTTTGGCGACCACCATCAACATGGTGTCGTCCGATTGAGGAAGGGGTGAGATTGGATGCGAATAACCAACAACATGATGGTGACGAACACCATCAGGAACATCAACGCCGCGGCCAACCGCCTGAACGAGGCGTCCGAGCGGGTCTCGACCGAGCTGAAGATCTCGCTGCCGTCCGACGATCCGGTGGTGGCCACCAAGACGATCAAGTACCGCGACTATGTCGCCAAGATCGAGCAGTACCAGAGCAACGCCAGCGCGGCCGATTCCTGGATGGGCACTACGGACGACGCGCTGATCGAGCTCTACGACTACGTCGCCGCCATCAAGGATGATATTTCCAAGGCGTGCACCGCGGCGGCGACCACGAGCGACTGGGCCGATATCAAGGAAGAGGTCACGGCTTACCTGGAGGGCATCGTCCAGGTTATGAACGCCGATTACGGCGGCCGCTACATCTTCGGCGGGTACGGGGTCAGCGAGGCGCCTTACGAACTGGTGGAGCGGATGGCGACGAACGTCAGCTCCGCCGACTACGACGCCGGCGACCTCAGCCTGGCGAGCGATCTGGCCGCAGGCAGCTACACGCTGACGGTGACCCAGTCCGGCGGCACTTACACGGTTACGATGACCGACGGCACGAACACTTACACGGGCACGACTGCTTCGAGCACCGGGACGGTCGAGCTGAAAACGGCCGACGGCAAGGTGATGGCCACGCTGACCGCGCCGGCGGGCGGCTTCGCGGCCGCCAGTTTCACCTTCGACGCCACCGAGTGCGTGGCGGTGAAGTACAAGGGCCAATACCTGAGCACGGTATTGCCGGGCACGGTCGATACCGCGACGATGCAGGCGATGTATTCCGGCAATACTTACGTCGACAGCGGCGGCGACCAGTCGATCAATTACAATCTCGGCTACGGCGCCGACGTTACCGTCAACACCGAAGGCCAGGATGTCGTCGGCGACAGCACCGCCAACCTGTTCAACACCCTGACCAAGCTGCTGCTGGCGCTGAGCGCGGGCGACACCACCAGCGGCACGACCTACCAGATCTACGACGCCGGCACCGACACGGTCACGACGGGCAGCATCGGCACTATCGACGAACTGCTCGACGACATAAACGCGGATATCGAACGGCTGACCACCGCACAGGCCAGCCTGGGCGCGCGGGAAAAGTACGTGGCCAACGTCGGCGAACGGCTGGCCAACGATTATACCAATTACACCACCCTGCTGAGCGATACCATCGACGTTGACGTGGCCGAGGCCCTCACCGAGCAGGCCAGCGCCGAGACGGTTTACGAGGCGGCGCTGTCGGTGGGGGCGAAGGCCATCAGCAAGACGCTGGTGGATTACATGGCCTAGGAGAGCACGGATAACGCAAGGAGGCGGTCAAGATGTCCAGCAGCAGCATCACGTCAACCACCGTCAACGGGACGACGCGCATCACCGGGTTATCGTCCGGCATCGATGTGGACTCGATCGTCGAGCAGCTCATGGCGGCCGAGAAGGCGAAGAAGCTGAACAAGCTCCAGCAGAAGGAGCAGTTGGCGACCTGGCGGCAGGAGGCCTACCGGGAGATAATCAGCCAAATCCAAACCTTCACCAACAAGTATTTCAGCCTCACTTCGTCCAGCAGCCTGCTGAGCGGCAAGAACTTCAACCAGTTTGCCGTCACCTCGTCGAGCAGCGCCGTCACGGCGAGCTACACCAGCGCCGCCAGCGCGGGCAGCCACAGCGTCACGGTCAGCCAGCTGGCCACGAAGGCCACCCTGGCCAGCGGCGCCAGTCTGTCGGCCGACGTGCAGGGCAGCGCGGCCGCCGATTATTCCGCCCTGAGCGGCAAGAGCATCGTCTTGACGCTGGACGGCACCGAGTACACCGTCAGCCTGGACGGCGTGACCGATCTCGCCTCGCTGCAGGACGCCGTCGACGACGCGGTCGGCGAAGGCAAGGTGACGGTCGGGACGACCACCAATAGCAGCGGCGCCAGCGTGCTGACCATCACCGCCGCCGACAGCGGCGTGCAGGAGATCGCCGTCAGCGCCCCCGCCTCGGACGACAGCGGCCTGTCCGCCCTCGGGTTCGTCGCGGCCGACGGCGCCGTACTCTCCAACCGTCTGACGACGTCGGCGGCGACGCTGGAGGATATCGCCGCTTACCTGGGGATAACCTTCAACAGCATCGACGGCATCGATCTGACCGTCAACGGCGTGAGCTTCAGCTTCGACAAAAGCACCACCGTCGCCGAGATGATCGACGAGATCAACGCCGCCGACTGCGGGGCGACGATCGAGTACGACCAGTCCTCCGGCAAGCTGGTTATG
Organism: Sporomusaceae bacterium; assembly: GCA_022839045.1. Next base: position 17,740 of record JALHDI010000008.1, on the reverse strand, counting down.
ACCGCCGCCACCACCGGCGCCGGCAACAAGCTGGCGGTGACCGAGGGGACGGGCAGCGACTTCCTGGCCAAGGCGCTGGACGTGGCGACCGCCGGCAAGGACGCCAAGCTGACGGTCGACGGGCAGGCGATGACCCGCAGCACCAACACCGTCACCTCGGACGGCGTGACCTACACCCTGAACGCCACCACCGCCGAGACCGCCACCGTCAGCCTCACCCAGGACACGGACGCCGTCTACGACCTCATCAGCAGCTTCGTGGAGGATTACAATTCGCTGATCGAGACGATCACCGCCGCGGTCAACGAGGACTATGACGCCGACTACCCACCGCTCACCGACGACCAGAAGGCGGAGATGACCGACGAAGAGATCGAGAACTGGGAAGCCAAGGCCAAGGTCGGACTGCTCGAGGACGACTCGCTGCTGCGCTCGCTGCTGCGCGAGCTGCGTTCGACGATGACCGACTCCATCTCCGGGGTGTCCACTTCCATCTTCGCCATCGGCATCGACACCGGCAGCTACGACGAGAACGGCAAGCTCTATATCGACGAGGACGCCCTCAAGGAGGCTCTGCAAAGCGACCCCGACGGGATCATGAAGCTGTTCACCCAGCAGTCGTCCAGCTATTCGGGGGCGGCCACCGTGCGCAAACTCACGTCCGCCCAGCTGTCCACCCGCTACGAGGAGGAAGGGATCGCGTACCGTTTCTACGACGTGCTGGCCAAGTACACCTCCACCGTCCGCGACAACAGCGGCAACAAAGGCCTGCTGCTCGAAAAGGCCGGCGTGGAGAACGACACGTCCGAAACCGACAACGCGCTGAGCGAGCTGATCGGGGACTACCAGAGCGCGCTCGCCGACGAGGAGGACCGGCTGGACGAGTACGAGGAGCGACTGTACGCGAAGTACACCACGCTGGAGACGTACATCAGCAAGATGAACGCCCAGTTGTCCGCCTTGTCAGCCTATTTCTCATCTTCGACGGGGAGTTGATAACCATGGGCAGGGACGAAACGCTCGGCTGCCTGGAAAAGAAGCTGGCGCTCCTGGAGAAGATCGCCGTCAATACCGAGAAACAACGCCTGCTGGTCGCCAGGCGGGAGATGCGGGGCCTCCGCAGGCTGCTGCGGGAACGGGCCGCGCTGATCGACGAGCTGGCCGCCGTCAACGGGCTGCTCGGCGCCGGCGCCGCGTGGCGGCAGGCGCTCGCCGACGAGTTCCGGGCCGTCGAGGCCAAACAGCGGGAGCTGCTGGGCGCCTGCGACCGGGTGCTGCAGGAGGCGCTGGCCGAGCGGGCGCGCATCGCGACCGAGATCAACAACAGCCGGCTGATGCGCCAGGTGAAGAACCGCTACATCAATCGCTGGCAGGTCATGGCCTGGGGCAACTGCCTGAACGTAAAAGGCTAATAACGATATTAAAGGACCTTGCGGTATCCGCAAGGTCCTTTAACTGTTCCGGCCGTTATTTGAGGAGCGTAAGCACCTGCTGCGGCTGCTGGTTGGCCTGGGCCAGCATGGCGGTCGCCGCCTGGGTGATAACGCTCAGCTTGGTGTAGGTGGCCATTTCGGACGCCATGTCGACGTCGCGGATGCGCGATTCGGCGGCGGTCAGGTTTTCGCTGGTGGTGGTCAGGTTGTTGATGGTGTGCTCCAGCCTGTTCTGGATGGCGCCGAGCTGGGAGCGGGCCGAGGATACCGTCGCGGTGGCGGTGTCGATGACCTTGAGGGCGACGTTGGCGGCGCCGTAGCTGTCGACTTTGAGGCCCTCGACGCCCAGCGAGCTGGCGTCCATGGTATCGATGTTGATGCTGATGCTCTGGCCGGTGTTGGCGCCGATGAGCACGGATGCCGAGCCGTCGCTGCTGATGTTCTTGGCCGCAGTCGTCTGGGTGAAGGACGACAGGGCGTTGGTGGCGGCGGTCTTGGTCTCGCCGGTGGAGCTGGCGACGGTGATCGTCAGGCCGTAGACGGCGCCGGTGGTGCCGGCGGTCATGGCGGTGGCGATGAGCTGGTTGTCGGCGTTCATGCTGAAGGTGAAGTTGGTGTCGTCGATGTCCTCAAGGCCGACGCCCGCGGCCACCGTGGTCGTGGTGCTGACGAGCGCGCCGTTCATCATATAGCTGACGGTGACGGTGTCTCCGGCGACGATGCCGAGCGAGTTGCCGTCGGCGTCGGTGAGGGCGGTGAGGTCGTCCGCCACGGTTGTGGCCGTGTTAAGGGCGGCGTTGGTCGAGATGTTGGCGACGGCGGTGGCGTTGGCCTTGGACATCGAGCCGTCGAGCAGTTTCTTGGTGTTGAACTCGGTGGTGTCGGCGATGCGGTTGATCTCCTCCACCAGGGCGTCGATCTCGGTCTGGATGCTTTCCCGGTCGGCGTCGGTGTTGGTGTCGCTGGCCGACTGGGCGGCGAGTTCGCGCATGCGCTGGAGGATCTCGGTGGTTTCCTCGAGGGCGCCTTCAGCCGTCTGCACGAGCGAGATCGCGTTCTGGGCGTTGCTGCTGGCCTGGTCGAGGCCGCGGATCTGGCCGCGCATCTTTTCGGAGATCGCCAGTCCGGCCGCGTCGTCGGCGGCGCTGTTGATGGCGTAGCCGGACGAAAGTTTCTGCAGCGACTTGTTCATCGCCGTGTTGTTGAGGTTGAGCTGGTTGTAGGTGTTCAGCGCCGAGAGGTTGTGATTGATGACCATACCCATTTTATATTCCTCCTTGAATTATGCCTGGGCATCCATGCCCGGCAGGTTTGCGGGGCTACCGGAGGCCCACCCGGGGAATCGGGCCTCTGCGCGGGAAACGTCCTCCTTTCTTTGCCTCTGCCTGTATGTTCGGGCGCCAATGTTAAGAATTTGTTTAGCAATCCGGGGCGGAAAAAAATAAAAACCCCGGCGCTACACAGCCGGGGAAATAGTTTCAGTTGGCGACCCGGGCGGCCTCGCCGCGTTTCTGCAGGTAGTAGCCGACGCCGCGCACCGTCTTGAGGTTGGGGAGGTCGAGCTTCTTGCGCAGGTTGTGGACATAGAGGTTGACGGTGGTGAAATCGGTTTCGGCGTTGTAGCCCCAGACCTTCTGGACGATCCTTTCCTTGGTCACCACGCACCCGTGATTGCGGATAAGCAGTTCGAGGAGCTGGGCTTCCTTGAAGGTGAGGTGGATGACTTCGTCGCTTTTGACCACCTGGTTGCGTTGGGGGTCGAAAACGAGGCCGTCGGCGGTCAGCACGTTTTCCTGCAGTGCCTTGTGCCCCCTGCGCCCGAGCGCCCGTATCCTGGCCAGCAGTTCGACGTTGAAAAACGGTTTCACCACATAGTCGTCGGCGCCGGCTTCGAGGCCTTCGGCCCGGTCCTCGGGGGAGTCCTTGGCGGTCAGGAACATTACCGGGGTTTCGTAGCCCAGGCTGCGGAACTCCCTGAGCAGGGACAGCCCGTCCTTGCTCGGCAGCATCCGGTCCAGAATGATGATGTCGTAGGCTTCGGTGCAGGCCATCTCGATGCCTGTTTCGCCGTCCTGGGCGGTGTCCACCACAAAGCCGTTCTGCTTGAACAGGTGGCACAGCGCGTCGGCCAGTCTGCTTTCGTCTTCCACGAGCAGCAGTTTCATCTACATCGTCCTTAAAGCCACAACCGTGTGATTATTACCCCTCCATGGATTCATATTTTTTCTCGACGATCAATGTTAAAGAAATGTTTAATTTTCGGGCGATCTGCCGGGGAATTTTACCAAAAATAAAATTATTGCCGCGTCACGGCTCGCGGTATCAACCGGTAAAGATTATTTTACCAGCCCATTCTTGGAGTTTGATTAAGGTTGTCCGTATTATGGCAAAAAATTTTTTGGCGGGTCACGGACGTCGGCGGGCGCCCTCTGCCCGAAAAAAAGGCCCGCCCACGGCATTGGACGGGGGAGGTCGTATTAAAACAACCCAACATCGCATTAATTGGTTCGGCGGCCAATGTTAAGAATTTGTTTGCTAAACGGCCGGTGGGAGAATTTTTTTCGCGGCGGCGAGGTTTTTCGCTTCCTAGGACAGGGTATCCCAGAGCAGCATGACGTTGAGCGCCGTGACGATCGCGCCGATCAGCACGAGCACGGCCCGCTGGCGGCGGGAATTGGCGTACTTGCCCATGACGGCGGCGGAGGATGTGAGGTAGATCTGCAGGAATATCGTCCAGGGCAGCTGGATGCTGAGGGCCACCTGCGAGTAGATGAGCGCCCGGAAGGCATCGTCGATGAACAGCAGGGCGGCAAGCGCCAGGCCGTAGGTGAGCGCGACCCCCGCCCAGGAGTGCCGGTCTTTGATGTCGTAAGGCTCGCGGAATATGCCGGCGAAGATGCTGCCGCCAGCCATGCCGGCGGTCGTCGTCGATGCGATGCCCGAGAACAGCAGCGCCGCCGCGAAAACGAGCGACGCCCCCTTCCCCATCAGCGGCTGGAGCATGTGCTGGGCTTGCTGGAGCTCATCCACCGGCACGCGGTTGGCGAAGAAGACGGCGGCGGCGACGAGGATCATGGCGCTGTTGATCGCCCAGCCGATCCCCATCGACAGCAGGGTGTCGAGGAATTCGTACTTCAGTTGCCGTTTGATGGTCGCGTCGTCCTCGAGGTTCCACTGGCGGCTCTGGATGACCTCGGAATGCAGGAACAGGTTGTGAGGCATGACCACCGCCCCGAGGACGCCCATGACCACGGCGAGCGAACCGGGCGGAACGGCCGGCGTCACCCAGCCCGCGGCCGCCTGCGGCCAGTCGAGCCGCACCAGGCTCAGTTCGTACAGGAAGGATACGCCGATCAGGGAGACGAAGCCGATGATCATCTTTTCGAGCTTTTGGTAGGAGTTGGACCACAGCAGCCAGGCGCACAGCAGCGCCGTCATCGCCGCGGCGATTTTCACGGGGATGCCGAACAGCATGTTGAGCGCGATGGCCCCGCCGAGGATTTCGGCCATGGCGGTGGCGACCGCCGCGGCGACGGCCGAGAGCAGGACCGAGCGTGACACCCACGGCCGCAGATGGACACTCGCGGCCTCGGACAGGCACAGGCCGGTGACGATCCCCAGATGGGCGGCGTTGTGCTGGAGGATGATGAGCATGACCGTCGAAAGGGTGACCATCCACAGCAGCACGTACCCGTAACCCGCGCCGGCGGCCATGTTGGTCGCCCAGTTGCCGGGGTCGATGAAGCCGACGGTGACCAGTATCCCGGGGCCGATGTAGCGCAGGATGCGCCGGGCCTGCAAACTTATTTCGTGATGGATGTTGAAGTAAGCGGCCAACGATTTGAGCAATGTTTTTCCCCCGCCTGATCAGGTTGTTTAATTTATAAATATTCTCCGCTAGCTTTCGTTATCCCTCTCGATCGCCTGACGCGTCAAAATACCCGTCAGGCGGACGCAATAAAAAGACTGCCGGCTTAGTCGGCCGGCAGTCTCCACGTTTCTTCGCTTAGCTGTTCGTCCCGCTCAGTCTGCGCTGCAGCAGCCTACCGGGGATGGTGAACACGAGGTTGAAGATCAGGATGGTGATGACCAGCAGGGCGCCGGTGCCGTTGGCGATTTCGACCCGGTCGGGCACCAGGCCGACGGCCATGACGTACCACATGTGAACGGCCAACGTCTCGCCGGCGGCGAGGGGGTTCAGGTCGGGCAGCTGGCGCGACACCGTCGTGCCGGCGGTGAAGATGAGGATGGCCGATTCGCCCAGGGCCCGGCCGGCGGTCAGCGTCAGGCCGGTTATCATGCCGGGGATGGCTGCGGGCAGCACTACCCGCCAGATGGTCTGCCATTTCGTCGCCCCGAGGGCGAGGCTGGCTTCGCGGTACTGGTGGGGGACGGTTTTCAGCGCTTCCTCGGTGACCCTGACCAGCACGGGGATGTTGAGCAGGGAAAGGGTGAGCGCCCCGCCGATGATGCTGAAGCCGAGCCCGAGGGTGTTGACGAAGATGATCATGCCGAACAGGCCGAGCACGATCGAGGGTACGGTGGCCAGGCTCTCGGTGCTCAGGCGGATGAGGTCGGTCAGTCTGCTGTGGCCGGCGTACTCGGCCAGGTAGATGCCGGCGCCGACGGCTACCGGGATGGAGAAGGCCATCGACAGGAAGAGGATGTAGAAGGAGTTGAAAAGCTGCGGGCCTACGCCGCCGCCGGCCCGGACGTCGGTCGACATGCCGGTGACGAAATCCCAGGACAGCACCGGCAGTCCTTTGTAGAGGATATAGGCCAGAAAGGCGGCGAGGATGCCGAGGATGATAAGGCCGGCCAGCCACATGCCGTAATTGGCGGCCCGGTCCACGGTTTTAGGGCTGAGGAACCGTTTGTTTCCCAGCACGACGGGTTCGTTGTCAACAGCTTCGGCGTCCATTTCAAACCATCCTTCCCGCGGCTACCCGCCGGATAATCAGGATCATCGCCAGCGATAGCAGCAGCAGCACCAGCGCCATGAGGAACAGGGAGTTGCCCCAGGCCGAACCGAAGGGGGTGTTGCCCATCTCGACGACGATCTCGCTGGTGAGGGTCGAGGTGGGCATGAAGAGCGACCGCGCTATCTGGGGAGTGTTGCCGATGACCATCTGGACGGCCATCGTTTCGCCTACCGCCCTCGCCATGGCGAGGATGATCGAGGTGAGGATGCCGGGCAGGGCGGCCGGCAGGATGACGCCGACGATCGTCTGCCAGCGGGTGGCCCCGAGGGCGAGCGAGCCTTCTTCGAGGGCGCGGGGCACCGAGCGGATGGCGTCCTCGGAGATGCTGATGATCGTCGGCAGGATCATGACGGCCAGGATGGCCGCCGCCGCCAGCAGGCCGAAGCCGGTGTTGGCGCCGAACTGGACGCGGATGTAGGGAACGAGCATGGTCAGGCCGATGAAGCCGTAGACGACCGAGGGGATGGCGACGTACAGGTCGGTGGCCGGGCGCATGATCGCCCGGAGGCGCGGCGGGGCGATCTTGGCCATGAATATGGCCCCCGCCAGGCCGAGGGGCGCGCCCATCAGCACGGCGAGGACGGTGACGTATACCGAGCCGAGGATGAAGCTCAGGGCGCCGAATTTGCCGTCGGTGGGGTCCCATTTGGCGGTGAGGAAGAATTCGGCCAGGCCGACTTCCTTGAAGGTCATGAGGCCCTGCTGGCCGACGAAGACGATGATGGCGGCGATGATGACTGTCAGCAGCAGGGCGCTGGCGATGAATAAGTAGCGCATATAGCGGTCGTAGGCCAGTTTGAGGTTGTGGTTGCCGGCGTTGACCAATGTTGCCATTGTCGTTTTCCCCCGAAGTCTTAGATGTTGTTCAGTTTAATTATAAGGATTATCTCTTAGGCGATTGTTAAGGCCGTGTTAACTTTTTGTTAAGTTTATGCCGGCCGTGAAACCTTCGCCGCGTCGCGGGCGCGCTTTGCGGGTCCGGCAGGCCCCCCGGGCCGGCGGATGCTGTATCGTCAAGGGCGGACGCGGAAGAATTGTTCCGCTGGTTGAAAACTGCGGACGGATTATGCAATAAGAAAGCCTTTGGCGTCATATAAATGAATAGCGCTACTGCAAGCGCCCATTTTCTGTCCGGGATTGGTGAATTATGACGACATTCTGGAACACCCTGTTGCTGAATTTTTTCATTTCCTTCGGCATAATAGTGGGAGCCAGCATATTTGCCAGCGTTGCGGCGATCGTCAATAATCATCCGCCGGTGAAAACCATGGTTACCGTGGCCGGTTCGATGAAGATCTGGGCCGTCGCGGCGGCGCTGGGCGGAACGTTCGAGTCCTTGGAGGTGTTGGAGCAGGGGCTTTTCCGCGGGGAGATCCGGTCGATCGTCAAGGAGCTGATTTATATCGTAGCCGCTCTTACCGGGGCGAACGCGGGCTTCGGCTTCATTATGCTCGTCAGAAGATGCCACCAATTATGGACCGATTGAGCCGTCAGCGCTATGCCTTGCCGGTGTGCCTGCTTACCGGCCTGTTCGGCGGCGTTCTGATCGGGGCAAGCCTTGTAACGCTGCTGCTCGGCTATAGGCTGGATGACTCTCTGCAGCGGATAAGCCACCTGCAGGCAGCCGTGAATGAAAAAGACGCCCGTCTGGCGAAACTCGAAGAATCCGTCAATAAAAAGAAGTTTATCCTGCGACGGATCGAGGTGGTTTTGCATTTTAGCGGGGACGAGACGGAAAAAACGGCGCTCGATAAGTATGTGAAAGAGCGTTACAGCAACCTGGTGGGCAAAGAGGTCGGCTCCATCGACACCGATCTGGTGGCGGAGGTGATCGACAACCGGGTGGTGCGCATCAACAACCGCGATTACCGGCTCACTGCCGGCAGAATCCTCGTCGCCGACGTGTTGAAAATCTGGGTAACCGCCGTCCCGCTGCCGGGCTGATCCGGCGGCTGACGACCAAAAGAAGCGGCGGCGCAGGAGCGCCGCCGCCTTTATCTATTATTTGGGCATTTTGGTGACCGGGATGAAGCCTTGCTTTTCGGCGTATTTTTCCTGGAATTCCTTGCTGGTGGCGTAGTCGATGAAGGCTTTCACGGCGCCGGTCGGCTGGCCTTTGGTGTACATGCGGCCGAAGGTGTAGACGGGATACTTGCCGCCGGTGACATTATCGAGCGAGAATTTGACGCCGTTATAAGCCAAGCCTTTAACCGACTGGTCGACATAGGCGGCGTCGACATAGCCGATGGCGCCGGGGGTGGAGGCGATGGCGGCCCGCACGGCCCCGTTGGAGTCCTGGATGACGGCGTTGTCGGTGAAGGACGCGCTCTTCATCACGACTTGCTGGATGGTGGCGCGGGAGCCGGACGACTTGGCGCGGTGGATGATGGTGATGGCCTGGTCTTTGCCGCCGACGTCCTTCCAGTTGGTGATCTTGCCGCTGAAGACGGCTACGTATTGCTCGGGGGTGAGGCTGTCGACCGTGACGCCGGGGTTGACGATGAACACGAAGGGGATGCCGACGAGTTTGTGTTCGACGAGGCCGGCGCTCTTGAGGCTGTCCTGCAGGCCGACGTCGGAGTTGCCGATGTTGACCGATCCGGCCGCCACCTGGTTCTGGCCGGTGAAGGAACCGCCGCCGGCGATATTGACGGTGACCTTGGCGTGGAGCTTCTGGAACTCTTCCTGGGCCGGTTTGAGAAGCGGCAGCAGCGCCGTGGAGCCCGAGGCGGTCACGGTACCCTGGATTTCGGCCGCCTGCTTGGGCTGTTCGGATTTGCTCTGCCCGCCGCAACCGGCGATGAGGCCGATGCTGAGGATAAGTACCAGGATAGCCGCCAGGACCTTGGAAATCTTTTTCATTGATTACCCTCCTAAGTATTTGAGTGATTGTCTTCCCCTAAATTATACCTCCGGACAGCCGGGACTTGTGTTAAGGCCGTGTTAACATTGTGTTAAAGTTCTGCGGGCTATTTTTTTCCCCGGCCCGGACTGATATTATGGTAGTATAGTTATCAAACAAGTGCTTACCGGGGGTAACGGGATGTTTTCATCAGGCATTCGCAATCGCCTCATCGTCTCTTTCGTGCTGCTGATCGGCGCCACGCTGCTGGTTCTCGGCGGCTATATCCTGTGGTTTTTCCACAATGATAATACCGAGCGGCTGAAAGCCAACCTCCTCACCGAGGCGAAGATCGCCGAGCAATTACTGCATCCTTATATGCGGGGCCCGCGCGAGAAGGCTTCCATCGAAGCGCTTCTCCTGGAGCTGGCGACCAAGGTGGATCACCGCATCACGGTCATCGACAACGACGGCGTGGTGCTGGCCGACTCGTGGGAGAACCCGGCGGTGATGGAGAATCACCGGCAGCGCCCGGAGGTGGTGGACGCTATCGCCGGCGGGCAGGGGGTCGCCGTCCGCTACAGTTCGACGATCAGGGAAAATTTCTTATATGTCGCCATCCCGATGCACGACGGGACGGAAACCACCGGCGTAATCCGGGTGGCGACCACGCTGGCGCATGTGGAGGCAGGCTTCGGCCGCATCAGGACGGTGCTGCTGCTGGCCTTCTTCGTGACATCGGTGTTCGCCGTCATGCTGAGTTACCGCTTGGCCCGCAAATATACCGCCCCGCTGGAAACGATAACCAAGGTTGCGCGCCATATGGGCCAGGGCCACCTGAACAGGCGCGTCCACATCCGTACCGGCGACGAGATCGAGATACTCGGCCATACGCTCAACAACCTGGCCGCCAGCCTCGACGACAAGATCAACGAGATCGTCGCCGAAAAAAGAAAGCTCGAGCTTATCCTGGAAAACATGGACAACGCCGTTATCCTTCTCGACCGCTACGGGAAGGTGACGGACGTCAACCGGCAGGCGGCGGTGATGTTCGGCATCACCCCGGCGATGATCGGCCAGCACAATATCCAGGTCATCGGCCACAGCGCCCTGGAGCAGGCGGTGCGGCAGACGGTCGACGAGGGGCAGAGCCGCCACATCGATCTGAAAACGAATCTGGCCGGCGTGAAGCGGGTCTTCCAGGTTTTTCTCGCCCCCACCTTCAGCCCTGAAAACGAGCCCGTCGGCGTCCTGTGCGTCTTCCACGATATAACCGCCCTGAAAGAGGTCGAGGAGCGGCAGGCCGAATTCGTCGCCAACGCCTCCCACGAGCTGGGGACGCCGCTGACCGCCATCAAAGGCTTCGCCGAAACCCTGCTGGACGGCGCGCTTTCCGATCCGAAGCTGAGTGTCAAATTCATCACCATCATCCAGGAAGAAGCCGACCGCATGCATCGCCTGGTGAAGGAGCTGATGCAGCTGGCCCGCCTCAACTCGGCCGAATATCTCCGGCAGGTAAGGCTTGAGCCGACCGCCGTCGCGGAAGTGGCCGAGACGGTCATCAGTCAGCTTTACCCCCAGTGGCACGCCAAAGCGCTCGACGTCACACTGGCGACGGCCGGCGGACCGGTACAGGCGATGGCCAACCCCGACTGGCTCACCCAGGTGCTGGTCAACCTGCTGGACAACAGTATCAAGTTCACTCCGCCCGGCGGTAAAGTGACCATCTCCTGCGGCCGCGACGCCGATAGCGCCGTAATTACGGTCGCGGATACGGGCAGCGGCATCCCGGCGGCCGATCTGCCGTTCATCTTCGACCGCTTCTACCGGGTGGACAAAGCCCGGGTCCGCGAAGGCGGCGGCAGCGGCCTGGGCCTGTCGATCGTCAAGTTCATCGTGGAAACGCTGGGCGGCACGATCGCCGTGAAGAGCAAGGCCGGCGAGGGGACGACGTTCACCATCACCCTGCCGCTGGCCGAGTAGCGACCGGATGCGAAAAGCCCTTACGCGCGAGGCGTAAGGGCTTTTGGTCATATCTTATTTTTTTCTCATCCGCTGGCCGGTCACCAGGTATATGACCCACTCGGCGATGTTGGTGGCATGGTCGGCGATCCGTTCGAGGTAGCGGCCGACGAAGATCAACTGGGTGGCCTGGCCGATCGTCCGCGGGTCTTCCATCATGTAGGTCAGCAGTTCGCGGAAAACCTGCTGGTAGAGGTCGTCGACGTCGTTGTCGGCCAGGCAGACCTGTTCGGCGAGGGCGATGTCCATCTTCATGTAGGCTTCGAGCGAATCGGCCAACATTTTCTGGGCCATGCGGGCCATGCGGGGGATGTCGACCAGCGGCTTTATCAGCGGCTGGTTGGCCAGCCTCACCGTGACCTTGGCGATGTCGAAGGCATGGTCGCCCATCCGCTCCAGGTCGGTGGTTATTTTGAGCCCGGTGCCGATGATTCTCAGGTCGCGGGCCATCGGCTGCTGCCTGGCGATCAGCACCATGCACCTGTCCTCGATGTCGACCTCCATCTGGTCGATGGCGTCGTCGCCGGCGATAACCTTCCTGGCCAGCTGTTCGTCCTGTTTGGCCAGCGACTGGACGGCGTCCTCGATCGCCTGGCTTACAAGCTCGCCCATCTGCAGGATTTCCAGGCGCAGGGTTTCCAGCTCCTTTTCGTAGCTTTGGCGCATATCTGTCACTTCCCTCCTTAACCGAAGCGGCCGGTGATATAGTCTTCGGTGCGCTTATCCTGCGGGCGCGTGAAGATGGTGTCGGTATCGCCACACTCCACCAGTTCGCCGCTGAGGAAAAAGGCCGTTTCCCCGGAGACCCTGGCGGCCTGCTGCATATTGTGAGTGACGAGGACGATCGTGTATTTCTCCTTGAGGTCGGCGATCAGTTCTTCGATCTTCATCGTCGATATGGGGTCGAGCGCCGAACACGGCTCATCCATCAGCAGCACCTCGGGGTCGACCGCGAGCAGGCGGGCGATGCACAGGCGCTGCTGCTGGCCGCCCGACAGCCCCATGGCCGACTGTTTCAGGCGGTCTTTCACCTCGTCCCACAGGGCGGCGCCGGTGAGGCTCTTGGCGACGATGCCGTCGAGGACGGCCTTGTCCTTGATGCCGTGGATCCTCGGCCCATAGGCGATGTTGTCGTATATCGACATCGGGAAAGGATTGGGGCGCTGGAAGACCATCCCGACCCGTTTGCGCAGCATCACGACGTCGGTGTCGGGGTGATAGACGTCCACCCCGTCGAGCAGTACTTCGCCCTCAATCCTGACGTTCTCGATCAGATCGTTCATCCTGTTGATGGTCCGCAGGCAGGTCGACTTCCCGCAGCCGGAGGGGCCGATCAGGGCCATGACGCTGTTTTTCCGGACCGCGAAGGACACCTTTTTCAGGGCCGTCGTATCGCCGTAGCAAAGGGAAAGCTTGTTGATGCGGATCTTGTCACTCATCCGGCATTGTCCTCCTGGGTGGATTCTCTCCCCTGAACTATATCATTTACCGGCGAAACGTTTGTTAAGGTCATGTTAAGAATATGTTAATTTTGCGAAGCCGCTACCCGTACGCGCACCGCCCGGCACTTGGTCTCTCAGGCGGAGAAGCCCGGCAGCGAATGCCGGGCTTCTCCGCTAGGAGGGGTATAGGGAGAGAGGATTTCAATTTATGCCCCGGTTCGCGCCGAACAGCTCGTCGTAGGCGGATCGCCTGAAGCCGTCGTAAAGGCTCAGGCGTTCTTTCATAAAGCGGTAAGTGCGCATTTCGTCGGGGAGAACCGGCATCAGGTCGTCGCCGTCGACCCAGGCTACCCAGCCGTCTTCAAGCAGTTGCATGACGTTGAACTTGTCCATGCCGCCCTTTTCGACCAGGCCGTAATGGGTAAGCGGGACAGCGGAAAGCGATTGATACGCTTTATTTTCAACAAGCCTGGCCATATCGCTGTAACGCATTTTCACCGCGGCCGCCGACATGAATTCGAGGTAGTTCCGAACCTGCCTGGCGTGCGCGGTGGCATACATTTCAAGCGGCAAGCCGGACAGAATGCCGGCCATTATCGCCTGCACCTCGGCAACTACGTCAGCGGTAGGCTGGCCTTCACCGATACGGAGCCGGTAGCCGGACGGGTGGAGGTTTCTCCTCCACAGCTTCAGCCTCTGATTCCGGGACGCCGCCGTGAAATCGCCGCATTTGTCAATTTCGAGGATTATTCTGATCAGACCGCCCTTGGCGTGGCTGTCTGCCTCAGTTTCGTAGAAGGTCCGCAGGACATCGGGACGCCCCGGGCAGTTTGCCCGGAAGCGCGACGACCGGGAATAGAATACGGTGTCGCCGAAAAACCTTTGGAGTTCGCCACAGCCGTAATGGCGGTACCTAAGAACAGTGTCCACCATGCAACCCTCCGCGCTGCTTTCCTACCCCTCCCCTCCGGGGGGAGGGACAATTATATTATATACTACCTTTGCGCGTGTGTACAGACGAATTATTAAATCCGGTAAATAACCAAGAAGCGGAATCGATCAGCCGGCGGGCGCATGAAAAGGCACCCCGGAGATTCCGGGATGCCGCTGTCGAGCTGGCAAATATTTTTTCCTTTTTAATACCGACGGCTTGCGGCGTCGGCCGTACTGCTCACGCCCCGTGGCACTGGTGTCCCGGTTCGTCGTGGCTGCAGGGATTGCCGCCGGTGGCCAGCGTCCCCTGCAGGAATGTCGCCGCGATATCCCGCGGGGAACCGCCCTGCACGCCGCAGACCACTCTGATCCCTTTCTGGCGGAAAATGTCCTGCGCCCTTTCGCCCATGCCGCCGGCCAACACCGTGTCCACGCCCTGCTCCGCGAGCCACTGCGGTATCACGCCCGGCTCGTGGGGCGGCGGCACGCGCTTGGTTATAGCGGCGATTTCCCCGTTAGTCACGCTGAGAGGGCGAATTCCTCGCAGTGTCCGAAATGGCTGCACAGTTTTCCGCCCGCGAGCGGGATGCCGATCTTCATCGCCTTCTGGCCGGTTCCTTTCTCCTGTTGAAGATTCGCCGTGATGCGCTGCACGATATCCTCAAGACAACTCTTGGCCGGGCTGCCGGTCCCGATTATGCCGCTGCCGAGGTCGCCCGCCTCGACGACGCCGGGATCGATGGGGATCTTGCCCAGGAAGGGGATGCCCCACTGCGCCGCGGTTTTTTCGCCGCCGCCGCTTTTGAAGATGTCGTGCCGCACGCCGCAGGCGGGGCAGACGAAGCCGCTCATGTTTTCGATGATCCCCAGTATCCTGATGTTGGTCTGTTTGCAGAAGTTGAGCGATTTCCTCACATCGGCGAGGGCGATTTCCTGCGGCGTCGTGATGATGACGGCGCGGCAATCGGGGATCTTCTGGGCGATGGTGAGCGGCTCGTCGCCTGTACCAGGCGGGCTGTCGATGATGAGGAAGTCTAGCTCGCCCCAGTCGACGTCGGCCAGAAGCTGGAGGATGACCCCCATCTTGACCGGCCCGCGCCAGATTACCGGCTGGTCGGGATTGTCGAGAAATCCCTGGAAGGTGACGACGCGCAGATTCTCGTTCACCTGAAAGGGCTGGATTTTGTCGCCGACGACGTTGAGCGGCATGCCCTTGAGGCCGAGCAGACCGGCCACGCTCGGCCCGTGAATATCGATGTCCAGCAGGCCCACCCGGTACCCGCGGTCGCTCAGGAATAGGGCGACGTTCACCGCCGTGGTGCTTTTGCCGACCCCGCCTTTGCCGCTCATGAACATGAGGGTATTGCTGACGCCGCCGAGGAAGCGGCTGATCTTCCGATCCTGGGTGTTATCCTGCTGTTCCTGGTTCGCACATGAAACCATTTCATCCATTCTCCCTTACCAAGTCCTCTATTCTTCTTTTTTGCCTAAATTTTTCGCTTTCGCCGCCATCGCCCGATATTCGGACGCCTGAGACTCCAGCTGGGCCGCCCGGCGCTCCAGCGTGGCGGCGCAGGGCACCGGTTCGCCGAACCGGGCCTGGCCGCCGCCCACCCCGAGCCCCGCAACCCGGCGGCTCAGGCCGCCCGTTCCCAGGCAACCCGTCCCGGGCCCCACCGGCCCCGTTCCGTCTCCTCTTGGCATAACCGTATCTCCTCCTTTAGTTTATGAAATATATTTCATAACATCGGCAAAAAATTATTCCTCTTCCCGCCGGGCCTGCTGCGCCTGGCAATTCGGGCAACTCATATCGCGGCCCCTTTGCCCGGTGCCGTGCGGCACCGTCCATTTGTGCCCGCAGGCGTTGCAGACGAAATGCCGCAGCCTGTCGCGGTTGGCGTGATCGAGGCGGAAGGTGCCGCCTTCGATCCTGAGCGCTTTTCCCTGCCACAGGGCGGTGGCGATTTTCTGCCGCGCCTTGTTGACGATGCGGTGCAGCGTCGGACGGGAGACGGCCATGCTGTCCGCCGCCTCGCCCATGTCGAGCTGCCCGCAGTCCACCAGGCGGATAGCCTCCATCTCTTCGAAGGTAAGCACGACCTCGTCGAGGTCCCGCAGGGGAATCCCGACGGGCTTGTAATGGGTAACCGGCGGTAATTGCTGAATCCTGCGCTCTTTATGCGGTCGTACCATATGCCACCTTTTATGAAATATGTTTCTAAAATAAATATTACTCTTCCCGACCGGTTGTGTCAATCCCGGCCGGATAAGTTTATCCTCCGCGCCTGCCGGTATGCGAAGGATGCGCCGCTTCGGGGCGACGACCTGCCCTATCGGTCGTGTTTGTTGAGCATGATGTCGAGGATGATTTTGTCCATCTCGAGCGTTCCCTGGTTGCCGATCCGGCAGAGGTTATCGATCGAGTGAACGGGACTGGTCTCGATTATGCCGTCGGTCGGCTTTATTCCGAAGCCCCTCACCGCCAGCAGCGCTGATTGCGCCGCCGCGTTGGTGCAGGTCGCCACTTTCAGGGCGCAGCCCGGCTTGGCGCCGTCGCACAGCATCCCGGTGACGTTCCCCAGCATGTTCTGGATGGCCATCTTGACCGTGGCGACGCCGCCGCCCAGCAGGTAAGCGATGCCGCAGGCGGCACCGGTGCCCGATACGGTGGCACCGCAGAGCGCCGACAACCGCCCGAATTTCGTTTTGATGAAGATCGCGATCAGGTGGCTGAGCGTGACGGCCCTCAGGATCGCCTCTTCCGAGGCTTCCAGCTTTTTGCCCACCGCCAGGACGGGCACCGTGGCCGATATCCCCTGGTTGCCGCTCCCCGAGTTGCTGACCACCGGCAGCGGACACCCGGCCATCCTGGCGTCCGCCGCCGCGGCGGTGAGCGCCGTGGCGTGGTTGACGATGTCGTCGCCGAGAATTTTTTGCGCGACGTTATCCCGGATCATCCTCCCAACTTGCAGCCCGTAAGGGTTGCACAGGCCTTCGGCGGCGATGGCGCCGTTCAGGTCGATGCTGCGGCGGACGATATCCAGGTCGCGGATGTCCGCCCTCCGGACGAAATCCCAGATCGAGTCGATGCTGAGGAACGAGAGTTCTTCCGCGCTTTCGGCGGACTGCGGGCCGCCGTCTTGTGCCTGGTTTATCACCTGGCCGTCCACTTCGACGAGGTCTATTTTCGTGTGTTCATCGGCGACAACCGCCTTGGCGCACGAATCGGCGGTGCGGATGTTGACCTCGATGTAGAGTTTCTTGTCGGATTCCGCGACCTTGACATTGACGATCCCCCGCCTTACGAGGTCTTCGGCAGCCCGAACGTCTCTTTCGCCGATCCCGGACAGGACTTCGAGGTTCTTCGCCGCGTCGCCCGCTACCACGCCCAGCGCCGCGGCCATGTCGACCCCGCAGTGACCGGTGCCGGGGATGGTCACCGCCATGGCGTTTTTTACCACGTTGCCGCTGACCGATACGTCCACGGCCACCACGTCGGCGCTGCGGACGTGCTCCCGGGCAAGCGCCGCCGCGTACGCGACCGCTATCGGTTCGGTGCAGCCGAGCGCGACCACCAGTTCGCGCGCGAGCAGTTCCAAAAAGTTCGTATAGCTCATGCCAGTCCCCACTTATTTTTGTTATTGATGAACGGCAGGCGCCGCCGGGCGGCGCGCTTTCCCGGATATAGTCTATCAGCAATCCGGCCGTCTGACCAGGAATTTTTCGGTAATATGCCTACAGCCGCCGGATCAATAGCAGATTGCGGGCTGTATTATCTGATAGTAGAACTGGGGCTGCGCCAGTTGTTCCAGGGATACCGGGGCATCGAGCGCCAGGGAGAAGATCAGCCGCGCCGGCAGGGCGAAGTTGATATGCTGGCCGCTGTCGTTGTAGAGGTTTATTACACCGACCACTCCGCCGCTCAGGCTGACCACGGGGCTGCCGCTCGAGCCCGGGCCGATCGGCGCGGTTACCTGGATGGTCCTGCCGATCGACAGGTCCTGAAAACCCGCCACGATGCCCTCCGAAACCACGAAGCGGTAGCCGCAGGGGTTCCCCAGGACGACGACGGCCTCTCCCTTCCGC
>JALHDI010000273.1 GCA_022839045.1 Sporomusaceae bacterium | reverse complement strand
GCTTTGCCCCATTCGAGGGGATGGTGCTGGGCAGTCACCGGGGCGGCGTTTCCGGCTGGATAGCGGATGACCACGGGGTGGCGGCGCGTGACCGCCAGGCGGAGCATGGCTGCCAAGTCGTCCTGATCGGCAGGCTGGAGTACGGCGAGGTTGGGGCAGGCTCGCCAGAAGGCGACATCCTGGATGCCGTGGTGGGTCGGGCCGTCGGCGACGACGCCGGCTCGGTCCAGGCAGAAGATGACCGGGAGTTCCTGGAGGCAGGCGTCGTGGAAGACGTAGTCTGCGGCTCGCTGGCTGAAGCTGGCGTAGACGGCCATGACCGGCCGCTGGCCGGCTGCGGCCAGGCCGGATGCAAAGGCGGCTGCATGCGCTTCGGCGATGCCGACGTCATAGAAGGCGTTGGGAAAAGCCTTGGCAAATTCATGCAGGCCAGTGCCCTCCGGCATGCCGGCCGTGATGGCGACGATGCGCTCGTCTTCCTGGTGGAGCGTGCGCAGGGTTTTGCCGAGGGCTGTCGAGAAAGTCGCTTTCGGCGTTGGCTGCAGCAGGTCGCCGTTATGCGGGTCGAAAGGCGCGGTGCCGTGGAAGCAGGTGGGCTTTTTTTCGGCGAAATGGCAGCCTTTGCCTTTGACGGTCAGGACGTGTACGAGGCGGGGGCCGTGCAGATGGCTGACTCGACGCAGAGTGGCGGTCAATTGGGGCAAGTCATGGCCATCGAGCGGCCCGATGTAGCGCAAACCGAGTTCTTCGAAAAAGGCGGTTGGCAGGAAGAGCTGCTTGGCCGCGCTGTCCAGGCGGCTGATCCAGGTACGAAGGCGCGGGCCGAGCATTGGGATGCGCTGAACCGCGCTGGCGCAGAAGACTTTGAACCGATTGTAGCTACGTCCAGAGATGACCCGGCTGAGGCAACGGGAGAGCGCCCCGACATTGGGGGAGATCGACATCTTGTTGTCGTTGAGGATTAAGATGAAGTCGCGGGTGGTGACGGCGATGTTGTTGATGGCCTCAAGCGAGGAGCCGCAGCCGAGAGCGCCATCGCCGAGAATGGCCACGACCTTGCCGTTGCCGCCGGTGCGGTCGCGGGCGGCGGCATAGCCCAGAGCGGCGGAGACTGCGGTGCCGGAATGGCCGACGCCGAAATGGTCGAACGGGCTTTCCGCGCGGTTGGGAAAGCCGGTGCAGCCGTCGGCCTGGCGCAGTTTCCGGAATGCGTCCAGGCGTCCGGTCAGCATTTTGTGCACGTACGACTGGTGGCCGGTGTCGAAGATGATGATATCTTTGCGGACGTCGAAGACGCAGTGCAAGGCCACGGTCAGCTCGACGACGCCAAGGTTCGAGGCAAGGTGCCCGCCCTGCTTAGCGACCGTGGCGATGAGTTCTGCGCGGATTTCCTCGACCAAGGCCGGGAGCTGGTCGGCGGGGAGGGCGCGCAGGTCGTCCGGTGATGTGATGTCGGCGATGCTCATAGAGGGGTCTCAAGGCGGCTGAATGTGGGCTGCCGGCCGTCGTCCGGGCGACTTGGTCGTCCGGACGGCGGCGAGTAGGCGGTTCAGACTTTCCTGGCG
>JALHDI010000113.1 GCA_022839045.1 Sporomusaceae bacterium | reverse complement strand
TGATGACGCCGTCTTTGCCGACTTTTTCCATGGCTTCGGCGATGAGTTTGCCGATTTCTTCGTCAGCGGCCGAGATGGAAGCGACCTGGGCGATAGCGTCCTTGGTCTCGACTTTCTTGGCGCTCTTTTTGATTTCCTCGACAACAGCGGCGACCGCTTTTTCGATGCCTTTCTTGAGGATCATCGGGTTGGCGCCGGCAGCGACGTTGCGCATGCCTTCGCGGATCATGGCCTGGGCCAGCAGGGTGGCGGTGGTGGTGCCGTCGCCGGCGACGTCGTTGGTCTTGGTGGCGACTTCTTTGACGAGCTGGGCACCCATGTTCTCGAACGGATCTTCGAGGTCGATCTCGCGGGCGATGGTGACGCCGTCGTTGGTGATGGTCGGAGCGCCGAATTTCTTATCTAGCACTACGTTGCGGCCTTTGGGGCCGAGGGTCACTTTAACGGTGTTGGCCAGCGCGTTGACGCCCTTTTCAAGGGCGCGGCGGGCTTCTTCGTCGAATATGATCTGCTTCGCCATTTCTTTTCTTTACCCCCTTATATTACTCAACAATCGCCAGTACGTCGCGTTCGCTGAGGATGAGATAATCCTGGCCGTCGATTTTGACTTCGGTGCCGGCATATTTGGAGAAGATTACTTTGTCGCCTTCCTTGACGTCGAGCGCTACGCGCTGGCCGTTGTCAAGCACTTTGCCGGTGCCGACCGCAACGATTTTGCCCTCCTGGGGCTTCTCTTTGGCGGTGTCGGGCAGGACGATGCCGCTTTTGGTCTTCTCTTCCTTTTCGAGGACTTTGATTACTACCCTGTCGCCTAACGGCTTGATCATGTGGTAAAACCCTCCTTCTGTATTTGTATCAGTATGTATTCTCGTTATTAGCACTCACCAACGGCGAGTGCTAATTCCATAAATTATGATATATAATTCGGCGCGGAAAATCAAGAGCCGCAGCGGGTAAAATCGGCACTTTTTACAACATTTTTTTGTCCGCTCGGGACATCTCTGGTATTTTCTTCACCCCGCAGCTATTTTATGCGCGCGGGCACCCGCCCGGGCTTTGTCCCGGAGGACGCGGCTATGACGAAAAGATCGGCAGGGTCAAGCCCTGCCGGTCGCCTTTCTGTTCACCAGCCAGCATGCAATTACCGCCACCAGGACGGTGAGGAAGATGTTGGTCCAGGCGGCCGCTGCGACCTGGTCGGGGAGCGGCAGGCGAGGGTGGGTGAAGAGGACGTAGTCGAAGAAGTCGTTGACCGACAGCCACAGCACCGTGAGCGCGGCCGGCATCGCCGCCCGGGGCAGACGCCCCATGTAGACGAGCCCCTGGATCGCCATGCCGCCGTGGCTGATGTAGAGCATCCAGTCTTCGACGCCGGGCTGGCTTCCCTGGGCGAGGAGGTACTGGCTGATGATGACGGTCGTCCACAGGCCGTATTTGATTACGCCGAGCACGCCCGCCCAGGCGAGGAAGGCCTGCCCGGGGCCGAGGCGTTCCGTCCGCCCGGCCGCCAGCCACCAGATGAAGACGCCGAACAGGGCGGCGTGCCCGGGAGAGTCGGGAACTAACGGCAGCAGGTACCACGGGGTGGCGAGGAGCTGGTCCCAGTACCAGACGACTCCCCAGACGGTGCCGGCGGCGTTGACGGCGACGAGGGAGAGCAGGAACCAGCGCCGGTGGAAGAGGGTCGTCATTTCCCCGTCCTCAGGTCCCGCGCCGGCACGCCGCCGTAAAAGGAGCGGGGCGGGATGTCGCGGTTGACGAGCGTCATGGCCGATACGACCGCGCCTTCGCCGATGACTACTCCGGGCAGAACGGTGCAGTTGGCGCCGATGACGACGTCTTTTTCGATGACGATTTTGCCCTTGCGCCATTCGTCTTTGAGGAATTCGTGGCCGAGCAGGGTGGTGTTGTAGCCGATGATGACGTTGTCGCCGATCTCGATCGTTTCGGGAAAGAAGATGTCCAGCATGACCATGAGGCCAACGGAGGCGTTCTTGCCGATCTTGACCCCCAGGAGGCGGTAGAGGAAGTTTTTGACGTGGAAGGACGGCGATATGCGACCGAGGGAGATGATGGTGAAATTCCAGATGACCCGGAGGGGGCTGACGGCGTCGGGCCAGAAGCGCAGCGAATTTTTGCCGGCGACGGGGTGAACTTCGTAGCGACGTTTCATAGCAATAACCTCATAAAGGTATTAGTGGTGCCGCTATTTTTTCGTAGCGGCTTCGACGATCGCCTCGGCCACCTCCCTGATCGATTTGCGTTTGGACATGCTGTATTGCTGGATACGGCGATAGGCTTCGTTTTCGCTGAGGTTGTAGGCGTCCATGAGGATGCCTTTGGCCCGGTCGAGGATCTTGCGCGTCTCAAGCGAGTTCTTTACTTCTTCCAGTTCCCGCTCGAGCTCGGCGAACTCCTGAAACCGCGACAGGGCTATTTCGATGGCCGGGAACAGGTTGGCTTCCTTGACGGGCTTGACGAGATACGCCAGTACGCCGGAGTCTTTGGCCTTTTCAACGATTTCTTTCTGGCTGAAGGCGGTGAGGAGCAGCACGGGGGCGATTTTCTCGTTGGAGATGATTTTGGCGGCGGTGATGCCGTCCATCTCGGGCATTTTGATGTCCATGACGACAAGGTCGGGGCGGTGCCGGCGGGTCAGTTCGATCGCCTTGACGCCGTCGGCCGCTTCGCCGACCACGGTGTGGCCCGCTTCTTCGAGCAGTTCCTTGAGGTCCATGCGGATTATCGATTCATTGTCGGCGATGACGATTCGTAAGGGTTGCATATTATCCTCCCTCCGTGCTGCACGGTACGATTATGCTTGCTCTGGTCCCGTTCCGCGATTGTAGCCGGAACGTGCCGCCAAGGTCGTTCTCGACGAGCGTTTTGATGATCTGAAGGCCCAGGCTGTTGGATTCTTTCTGGCCGAAATCGGGCGGCAGGCCGATGCCGTTGTCCCAGATGTCGATCTGGTAGGCGTCTTTCAAGGTGACGATTTCCACGCCGATGACTCCTTCGCGCCGGCCGACGAAGCCATGTTCGATGGAGTTTTGGATGAGTTCGTTGATCGCCAGGGCGAGGCTTATTGCCTTGTCGGACGGCAGTACCATCCGCTGACCGTTGAATACCGTCTGGACGTTGAAGTCGGGTTCAAGCATGTTTTCGATTACGAGGTCGAGGATGTTTTTGGCGACCTCGGATACGTCGATGAATTCGGCGTCTTGCTGGGAGAGGAATTCGTGCACGACCGAGATGCTGAGGATGCGGTTGACGCTTTCGCGCAGGGCCGCTTTGACTTCGGCCGACGGGGTGCGGCGCGCCTGGAGCCTGAGGAGGCTGGCGATGGTTTGGAGGTTGTTTTTCACCCGGTGATGGATTTCCTGGATAACCGCCGACTTTATGAGGAGTTCTTTTTCCTTTTTCTTGACTTCCGTGATGTCGGCGACGATCATGATGGTCCGTACGGTCTGGCCGCCGCAGATGATGGGGATGGCCCGCTGGGCGAGGATGACGTTGCCGATTTCCAGTTCGTTCTCCTGCGGCTGACGGGTGCTGGCGGCTTTGAGGGCGAGGCGGAGGTTGACCTGACGGTCGTAGACGCGGCGGCCGATGATGCGCCCGACGCCGAAGAGTTTGTAGATGCTGGCGGCGGCGGTGTTGGCGTATACCACCCGCCCGCGGTCGTCGAGGATGATGATGCCTTCCCGGACCGACAGGGGGCGGTAGACTGCGCCGGCGGCGACGCGGGCGGAGGTCAGGAATTGATAGGCTGTTTCGATCAGGATGCTATGGTCGCCGGCGGCGTCGTCCTCGATGCCGAATTCGAAGCTGACGGCGGCGACGGTTTGGCCGGCGGCGTCCGGCACGGGAAAGGTCTGCATGGCGAGGACTTCCATGCCCAGCGCCCATTCCCGCTCGCCGCTGATGTGTTCGCCGGTGGTGATGGTCCGCCATATCAGGGGTTCTTCGGTGGCGCTGACCGTCGTGCCGAGAAGGTTGGGCTTGTATTGGATAAAGCTGGTGTGGGGCTTTGCCTGGGCGATTATGACCAGGAAAGCGGTCTCACGGGCTCTGGCGTATACGGTGACCTGGGCGTGCGCGAGGTCGGCGGCGATTTGCAGGACGTCGGCGACGACTTCCAGCGCTTCGATTTGTTCCGCGTTCAGGACGGTTGTTTTCCGGCAGACGTCACCGATGATACCCATAGAAACCTCCAGCGGCGTATTAAGTTTGATAGTATTCCACCTCGGACGGCGAAAATCCTGTTTGGCGGCGGCAATTTATCGACTTACATGACAAAGCCGGCCGCTTTCGCCCTGGGGAAAAAGCCGGCCGGCGAAACTCGCCATCGATGCCGCATAAACGATATTTTTGTCGACATATTTAGACATATACGAATATCACTCGCCATTTTTCACGTCCACGTACCCATGACCGCAGAGTCATCCCAGGGTTATCAACATAATTCACAGGGTTATCCACAGAAAATAGCGTTGTATTTCGTCATTTTTTTACAATTTGACCATGTTATCCACAATTGTAGGATAATTCATTGTCCACATCAACAGCGTTTTTCACCCAGCCGGAGAGACGGCACGGCGTTGAGGTTGAGCCCCGCCCAGCAGCCTGCCAGGTGCTGGTAGTGGGCGCGGCAGGCGATCATGGCGGCGTTGTCGGTGCAGTAGACGGGCGGCGGGTAGTGAAGCGTGATGTTGTGCTCGGCGCAGCGGGCGGCGAGTTCGGCGCGCAGACGGCCGTTGGCCGCAACCCCGCCGGCCAGGGCAACCTTGCCGATGCCGGCGCCCTTGGCCGCCTGCACGGTTTTTGCGACCAGGACGTCGACGACCGCGGCCTGGAAACTGGCGGCCACATCGGCTTCGTTGACAGCCTCGCCGCGCTGGCGGGCGGCGTTGAGGTGGTTGAGGACCGCGGATTTCAGGCCGCTGAAGCTGAATTCTAAGCCGGCGCCGCTCAGGGCGCGCGGAAAGGCGATCGCCTCCGGGTCGCCTCCTGCGGCCAGTTTTTCGATCTCCGGCCCGCCGGGGTAGGGCAGCCTGAGAACCCGGGCCACTTTGTCGAAGGCTTCGCCGGCGGCGTCGTCGCGCGTCTGGCCCAGGAGCCGGAAGCTGTTGTAGTCGGCAAGCTCGACCAGTGAGGTGTGGCCGCCGGATACGACGAGGGCGATGAGCGGGGGGGCGAGTTCGGCTGCGGCGAGAAAGTTGGCGAAGACGTGCCCCTCAAGGTGGTTGACGCCGACCAGCCGTTTGCCGGCGGCGAAGGAGAGGGCTTTGGCGGTCGCCACGCCGACAAGAAGGGCACCCACCAGCCCCGGCCCGTAGGTGATGCCGATGGCGTCGATGTCGGCCAACTTCGCGCCGGCGTCGGTAAGCGCCCGGTGGACGACAGGCATGACGTTTTCGATGTGTTTGCGGGAGGCGATCTCGGGTACGACGCCGCCGTAGCGCTGGTGAAGTTCCACCTGGGAGGATATGATGTTCGACAGGACTGTCCGTCCGTCGGCGACAACGGCCGCCGATGTTTCGTCGCAGCTTGTTTCCAGGCCGAGAATCAGGGTCAAGGGCCGAACGCTCCTTTTTGTAGTAATATTTTCATTGTATCCGCGCCGAGAAAAAGCACAAAATACTATTGGGCATGAAAACGAGATTGCCCGAGAAAGGGGGGAATCACATGGCACGCTCGAGAAAACCCGTTAATCCTGCCGCCGAGAACGCTCTTGACTCGATGAAGTTCGAAATCGCTTCCGAGCTGGGTATTGCCGAGCGCGTTCGTTCCCAGGGTTGGAGCACTATGACTTCGGCCGATTGCGGCCGCGTTGGCGGCCACATGGTCCGCAAGATGATCGAGCAATATGAATCGAATAACCTCACCTAAAGGTTCCATGGGGCGGCTGCGGCCGCCCTTTTATATTCAGGGAGGACACTTCTGTAACAACGGGCGGGGTAGCGGCATAACCTATACCACAATCACCCCTTAGCCACGTCAAGTGGCTCTTTTTTTTGCCTATAGTCTGTCCCGCCACATTATCAGGGCGTCTTCCTTGGTGTCGGTGTAGTAGCCGGGCCGGATGCCCCGGGCCTCGAAGCCCAGTTTGCCGTAGAGGCGCTGGGCGGCGAGGTTGGACGGCCTGACTTCGAGGGTCATGCGGGCCGCCCCCAGGGCCTTGGCTATCCGGCACAGCGCGTCCATGAGTCTCGCTCCCAGACCCCGGCCGCGGAAGGCCGGCAGCAAGGCTACGTTGGTTACGTGGGCCTCGTCGAGGACTACCCACATGCCGGCGTAACCGACGACCTGCCCTTCGGCCTCGGCGACGAGATAGCAGGCAAGGTCGTTGTCTTCGATTTCGGCGATGAAGGCCGACCGGGACCAGGGGGTGATGAACGATGCTGCCTCCACCGCCAGCACGGCGTCTATGTCGGCGAGCTCCATCGCGCGGATGGTCAGCGCGGACGGCATCCCTGACGTTTCTCCCATAGTTCCTCCGCTTCCGACCGTCTGATGTATAAAGGTTCGACGGCCATGACGTCGTGGCGCTCGCCGGCGGCGAGGAGCCTGGCTCCCAGCAGGGCGACGCTGCCGGCCCGCGGCATGGCGACGTGCGGTTCGGCCAGGGCGATTCCCGCCTGGCGGAAGGCGTCGGCGTAGAGCTCGGCCGCCTCGCCGAGGACCAGCACGGGCTCGGGCCGCGCGGCCAGTTGGACGGCAGCCGCGGCGTGGGGCAGGACCGCCGGCGGCGTCACTTCGTCGAGGGTACCGGCCTGCCAGCGGTAAAGGGCCATGTAGATGTTGCCTTTCTGGGCGTCCATGGTCGGCGCGAGGACGGC
The DNA here is from genome assembly GCA_022839045.1 of Sporomusaceae bacterium. Next base: position 1,872 of record JALHDI010000113.1, on the reverse strand, counting down.
TCCCGGCACGGGGCAGCCGTAGGCCAGCGCCGCCAGGGTCGGCACGCCGATTATCGGGATGTTGAGGGCGTAGGCCAGGGCTTTGGCGGTTGCCAGGCCGATCCTCAGGCCGGTGAACGACCCCGGCCCGATGCTGACGGCGACGGCGCCGACGGCGGATTTGTCGGTGTCGGCCAGGGCGAGGAGTTGCTCGATATGGGGCATCAGGCGCTCGGAGTGGGTTTTCGTCGTCTGGACGGTAAGTTCGGCCAGCAGCCTGCCGTGACCGGCCAGGGCCACGCTCGATACCAGCGTGGCGGTGTCGAGAGCCAGTATCAGCATTTGTCGCTCAGCTCCTCGCACAGGCGGCGGTAGCGCCCGCCCGCCGGCGTCAGTTCGATGCGGCGGTCCGCTTCGCCGCCGGGGCCGCCTTCGAGTTCGATCAGGAGGTGTTCGTCCGGCATGGCGGCGGAGAATTTGTCCGCCCATTCGACGACGGCGACGCCGGCGCCGCCGGTATATTCGGCGAAGCCGATATTGTCGAGTTCGTCCGGGCTGTCGAGCCGGTAGAGGTCGAAGTGATAGAGCGGCAGGCGCCCTGTTTCGTATACCTGCAGGATGGTGAAGGTGGGGCTGGTTACGTCGTCGCTGACGCCGAGGCCGGCGGCAATGCCCTGGACGAGGAGGGTTTTGCCGGTCCCCAGGTCGCCGGTGAGGCAAACGACGTCGCCGGCCGCCAGCAGCCGGCCGAGGGTGCGGCCGAGGGCGAACGTGGCTGCCGGTTCGTGGGTTTGTATTGTCAGCATGGTTTGCTCCCTTTAGCGAAAGTGGTTGTAGCCGCGGGGCTCAAGGGGGCGGGCGACGCCGCCGGCGACGAGCGCGACTCCGTGCTCCTTGGCGGCGACCTCGCCGACGACCGTCAGGCCGCCCCGGGTTGTAATGCGTTCGAAACGTTCCGGACCGATGGTGAATACCAGTTCGAAGTCTTCACCGCCGAACAGGGCGTACTCGAGCGGCTGCCGGCCGAACAGGGCCGCCGCTTCGACAAGCTGGGGGGAAAGCGGGATGCGGTCGGCGTAGATTCTGATGCCGACCCCGGCGGCCTTGGCGAGTTCGTTGGCCTCGCTGGCGAGGCCGTCGCTGATGTCGTCGGCGCTGGTGGCCCCCCAGCCGGCCAGCCGCAGGCCGGTGGCTATCTGCGGGCGCGGCGTCAGGTGGGCGGTGACGAGCGGCCAGGCAAAGTCATGCTCCTCCCAGTCCGGCGTGCGCAGCAGGTCGAGGCCGCAGGCCGAGTCGCCGAGGGTACCGGTGACTACGACGAGGTCCCCCGGCCGGGACCCGGAGCGCTTCAAGAGGTCGGCCGGCGCCACTTCGCCCGTGACGGCGGCGTTTACGACGAGGCCGCGGGGGCTGGCGACGGTATCGCCGCCGACGATATTGACGGCGAATTCACGGCAGATTTCTTTCATCCCTTCGTAAAGGTCGATGACGAACTCCACCGGCAGGTGCGCGGGCAAGCCGACCGAAACCACGGCCTGGCGCGGGCGGCCGCCCATGGCGGCGATATCGCTGAGGTTGACGGCGATCGCCTTGTACCCGAGCTGCCAGGGGGTCGTTTTGGCGAGCAGGAAGTGGACGTTCTCGACCAGCATGTCGGTCGTTATCAGCTGCAAGAGGCCCTGTCCGGGGCGGTACGCGGCGGCGTCGTCGCCGATTCCCACCACGACGTCGGCCGGGTCGACGATGGCGCCTTCCTTTATGCGGTCAATGAGGCCGAATTCGCCGATTTCCTTAAGATGCATCATATCACCGTCTCATAAAAATCCGTGTTTGGTTTATACTACCATTTCACCGTCTAGTATACCACGCCGGCAAAAAAAGTTGTACCAGGCG
>JALHDI010000272.1 GCA_022839045.1 Sporomusaceae bacterium | reverse complement strand
GCATCAACTGGACGCCCATCGGGGATAACGTGGATCAATTTACCGGAGCATACAACGGCAATGGGTATACCATAGCTAACCTGACCATCAACGACGACGGGCAAAACTATGTCGGTCTGTTCGGATCTGTCGGTACGGGAGGAACTCTGGAAAATATCAGGCTCACAGGCGTAAATATCAGTTCAATCACATGGGGAGCCTATGTAGGCGGCGTGACGGGCGTGAATCAGGGAACCGTCACAAACAGCAGCAGCGAGGGCAGTGTCTCCGGAGGCGATAGCGCAAATGTGGGCGGCTTGATTGGCGACGGCGGCGGCGTTATCACATATAACTACAGCGCCGCCAACGTCACCGGCGGCAATAACGCCAATGTCGGCGGACTGCTCGGAAGAAGCTATGTCAGTACCTCCGACAACTACAGCACGGGAACCATCACCGGTGGGGACAACGCAAGAGTTGGCGGCCTGATTGGCGACGTCGACGACGGAACCATCACCAACAGCTACAGCACCGGCAGTGCATCCGGCGGAACGGGGGCCTCTTTGGGCGGTCTGATTGGCGGCGGCAACGCCACCGTCAACGACAGCTATTACCTCGATACCGCAGGCACCTCAGCAGGCGGCGCGCCCTTGACCGCTGCGCAAATGAAGCAATGGGAGAGCTTCGAGGGCTGGAATTTTGATAGCGTATGGAAAATAGGGCAGAACATATCCTATCCCACTCTGCGACATGGACAGCCGACGAGGAAATCACCGCGGCCGTCGCCGCCCTTGCCTGGACCGATATACAAGGAACAAACAGCGCGGAAAATGACGTAACCTCGGCCCTTGTGCTTATTACATCGGGCGGGCGCGACACGGTAATCTCATGGAGTGCCGATCCCACGGGCTATATCAATACCAGCAATGGCACACTATCAAAGCCCTACACCGATGAGGTAGCCGTCACCCTGACCGCCACCGTCAGCAAAGGCAGCGGAACGCCGCAAACAAAGTCTTTCAGCCTGACCGTTAAGCCGCTGACGCCGGATGAAGCCATCGCGCTTGATAAGGCTGCCCTGACATGGGATATCATTAAAGGTACGAACATCGCGGAGGATTATGTGACGGCTGATCTTGAACTTCCTGGCACCGGAACCAGCGGAACCACAACCATCGAATGGGACGTCGATCTTGTCGATTACATAGATATTTCTAACGGAGAAGTTATATTGCCCGATGACGGTAACAAGACGGTCACTCTGACGGCGGCCATCACCAGGGACGGCGGGATGCCGCAGACCGTGGATTTCATTCTGACCATCATTGCGCATTATCCTGTGACATTCACTGCAGGCACTGGAGGCAGCATAACCGTCGGCACCAGCGGCAGCTATGAGGCAGGTACGGTTATCGACATATCCGCCGCGCCTAACAGCGGCTATCAGTTTGATAAATGGATTACCGGCAGCGGCGGCAGCTTCGGTAACACCGCTTCCGCCAGCACTACATTTACAGTACCCGCAAACGCCACAACCGTTACAGCCACCTTTAAACGCAGCGGCAGCGGCAGCCCCGGCGGCAGCGACGACAGAGACGACAGCGGCGACAGAAACGCACCGTCAAAACCGGCGGAACCGGAATACAAGGCGGAGGTAAAGGCGGGAGACGGAGAGGAAGCGGCGCTTACTGTCACTGTTGACAAAAACAGCGAAACCGCGTCCGTGGACGCAGACTTACAAAGTCTTGACAAAGGCGGATCGGTAATCACTATACCCACAGTCCCCGATGTTGACGCTTATTCAGTCAGCATACCGGTGACGAGCCTGTCAACGGCTGATGCACAGGGCACGCTGACCGTCAATACGGATAAGGGCAGCATCACCCTTCCGTCCAATATGTTAACGGGCATACCGGGGATCAGCGGAAGCAAGGCGCAAATCTCCATCGCTCAGGGAGATAAAAATGCCCTGCCCGACGCGGTGAAGGCCGCCGTCGGCGACCGTCCGCTTATCCGGTTAACGGCCTCCATCGACGGAAAGCAGACAGACTGGAGTAACCCAAACACTCCGGTTACTGTCAGCATCCCCTATACCCCGGCTGAGGCAGAACTTGCTAACCACGAAAGCATTGTAGTATGGTATATTGACGGCAGCGGAAATGCGGTTTCCGTACCTAACGGGCGCTACGACCCGGCCACCGGCAAGGTGATATTTAACATTACGCATTTTAGTCATTATGCGATTGTATATGTACATAAGACCTTCAGTGACCTCGGCAGTGCGGAATGGGCAAGAAAACCCGTTGAGGTCATGGCTTCCAAGGGTATC
>JALHDI010000007.1 GCA_022839045.1 Sporomusaceae bacterium | reverse complement strand
CGGCTTTATCGCTCCCGTGGAAATCATCCCCGGGGAAAACGAGCTCGAAGCGCTCGCTTTGGGGACGCTGCGCGTTTTGCGGGGCGAAGAGCAGGCCCATGAGTTTGCGGCGCCGGAATAATGCCCGCGCGACGCGGCCCGAAAATGAAGTGGAGGCAGGAGGGTGGAATATGATAAAAATCATAAGCCGAGAGGCTGCGGTCAATATGGTCAAAGATAATATGGCGGTGATGGTAGGCGGCTTTTTAGGGGTGGGTACCCCGGAAACGCTGCTTGACGCCCTTGTTACCGCAGGCGTCAGTGGACTGACGGTCATCGCCAACGACACCGCTTTCCCGGACAAAGGCGTCGGTAAGCTGATCGTCAACCGGCGGGCCAAGAGGGCGATCGTCTCCCACATCGGCACCAATCCGGAAACGGGCCGGCAAATGAACGCCGGCGAACTTGAAGTCGATCTCGTCCCCCAGGGGACCCTGGCCGAGAGAGTGCGCGCCGGCGGCGCCGGGCTTGGCGGCGTGCTTACCCCCACCGGCATCGGTACCGTTGTGGCCGAAGGGAAACAAGTACTCACCGTCGATGGCCGCGATTTTCTCCTCGAAAAGCCGCTCCGCGCCGACATCGCCCTCCTCAAGGCCCACATCGCCGATAAGGCCGGCAACCTCGTTTTCCGCCGCTCGGCCAGGAACTTCAATCCCCTGATGGGCATGGCCGCCGATGTCGTTATCGCCGAAGCGGAAGAAATCGTCGAAATCGGCGCCATCGACCCCGACGCGGTCATGCTGCCGGGGATCTTCGTCAACCATATCGTAAAAGGATAGGGGGGAAGAGCAGCTATGGATTCAAAAACCGCCATCGCCAAACGCGTCGCCCGCGAATTCAAGGACGGCGACCTCGTCAACCTCGGTATCGGCATCCCGACAATGGTTGCCAACCATATTCCGGCCGACGTCCATATCATCCTCCACTCGGAAAACGGCTTCGTAGGGCTGGGGACGGCCGAGGGGGCCGACGATCCCGACCTTGTCAACGCCGGCGGCAAACCGGTCTCGATCATCCCCGGCGGCGCGGTCTTCGACAGCGCGATGTCGTTCGCCGTCATCCGCGGGGGGCATCTGGCGGCCACCGTCCTCGGCGCCCTGGAAGTGGACCAGGAGGGCAACCTGGCCAACTGGACGGTTCCCGGCAAAATCGTGCCGGGGATGGGCGGGGCGATGGACCTTGTCGTGGGCGCCAAGCGAGTGATCGTGGCCATGGAGCATACCGCCAAGGACGGATCGCCGAAGATTCTCAAGAAGTGCACGTTGCCCCTGACCGCCAGGAAAGAGGTAGACATGATCGTCACCGAACTCGGCGTTTTCCGAGTGACGCCGGCGGGACTCGTGCTGGAGGAAATAGCGCCGGAGGTAACGCTGGACGAACTGAGGAGCAAAACCGACGCCGCTTTCGTCGTCAGTCCGGACCTGAAGAGGCTGGCGATTATCGGCTAAGAGGGGCGGAGAGATATGAGCGAAGAGGGAAAAAACGCCATTCTGGAGCACTTCCGCTACGTGCTGCCATTCCTTAACGACATTTGTATCCATGATGCCGGCGTTGCTTTAACCGACAGGGAAAAATACCTGTTTTACAAACCCGGCAAAAAACTGGCGTTCAAGAGCGTGCCGAACAGGCCGGTGCAGCCGGGTTCGGCCGTAGCCAGAGCCATGGAGGAAAAACACCGCGTAGTGATGAGGGGCGATAAAGCGATTTTCGGCGTCCCCTATATCGCTGCCGCCTACCCTATCACGGACGAATCCGGGGAAGTGATCGGCTGTGCGGTTACCACCGAGTCGGTCGAGTTGCAGGATACGATGATGGAGATGGCCAGTACCCTGAACGAGAATATCGGCGTTTTGGCCAGCACCATCGAAGAGATATCGGCCCAGACACAGGAGATCGCCAGCGTGTGCACCAATCTCGCGCAAAGCGTCCTGGATTCGGAGAACAGGGTAAAGGAGACCAGCGGTATAATAAGCTTAATGAAAGATATCGCCGGACATATAAACCTTCTTGGTTTGAACGCGGCCATCGAAGCGGCCCGGGTCGGCGACGCGGGCCGCGGTTTCGGCGTGGTCGCCGAGGAAATCCGCAAATTGTCGACAAGCAGCGCTGATTCGATAAAAATGGTCGAGAAGGTCGTGACCGCTATCCAGAAGGACAGTGACCATAATTACGGCCAGCTTGTTCAAGTCAAGGAAGTCGTAAACCAGATCGCGACGGCCATATCCCACGTGGCCGACGCGGTCCAGCAGTCCAGCGGCCTTGTCCGCGATCTGAACCAAATGGCGGAAAACATGAGTAAAGATGTGGATTGACCGGTTTCGGTCCTGATGTTTTGCATGCCGGTACCGATGCGGTGGGTCTGAGGTAATGGGGGGTGGTCGTAATGAGGTTTGCCGGCAAGGTGGCCGTGGTGACCGGTGCCGGGCGGGGGATCGGCCGGGAGGCCGCGCTGGCGTTCTCGCGGGAAGGGGCAAAAGTGGCCCTTTGCGATGTAAATCCCGAAGCCTGCCAAGAAGCAGTTGACACCATAACAGGCCGCGGAGGCGAGGCTGTCGGCGCGCAGGTCGACGTTACCGATGCGAGTATGGTAAAGGCCTTTATGGAACGAGTCGCCGGGGAATTCGGCAAAATCGACATCCTGGTCAATAATGCGGGTCTGCTCAAGGATTGCCTGATAACGGATATGACCGAGGAGGATTGGGATCTGGTTATCGATGTATGTCTTAAAGGAAGTTTCTTGTGCTGCAAATATACCGTCCCTTATATGATCAAACAGAGTTACGGAAAAATAGTCAACCTTTCCTCGCGAGCTTATCTGGGCAATCCCGGACAGGTCAACTATGCTGCGGCGAAAGCCGGCATCATCGGCCTGACCCGTGCTTTGGCGAAGGAACTGGGCAAGCATTACATAACAGTCAATGCCGTGGCCCCGAGCTTGGTTGTTACGGAGTTGGTGTCTTCGCATCCTAAATTCGGAATTGCTGCGGGACCTGCAGATAAAGCAGACACCCATCCCGCGTATGGGCACGATCGAAGATGTTGTGAACGCAATAATGTTTTTGGCGTCGGACGAGTCGGCGTTTATTAGCGGGGACGTTCTGCATATTTCCGGCGGGCGGAAGGGTTAGCTTTTATTTGTGGTTAATGATAGATTCTGGAGGAAACGAAAAGACCAACCGCCATGCGCGTAAACGCCCGGTTGGTCTTTTCGTTTGGCGGCGTCGATAGGCGCGACAGCCGGTCGTTACGCCTGCGCCCCGCAGCCGGGCGACGGGGGAGCGATGATCTTTTCCCGTTGCAGCACGGCCAGCGCCCGGGGCAGGTCCTCGGGGGCCACCAGCGCGACCGGCCCGGTGCAGCCCATGCCGGTTTCGGCGTAGATGCCGCTGTCCCACAGGAGCCGCTGCGCGTTTTCGAGCTCCAGCACATCGATGCCGGCAATCTGCTCGCTGACGGTTTTCCTGGGCGGCGCCTGTCCGGCGGGCGCCTGCGACAGGCTCCGCCGCGGTCCAGCGAGCTCGTCCAGCCCGGCGCCGCTGGCTGCGGCGATCTCCCGCCCCGCCACCGCGGGCAGCCGGCCTTTCACCATGGCGACGGCGTATTCGACCGCGCCGGCGATTACCGGCGCGCCCGACGCCCGGGAGACGATATGGATGATTTTGTCGTAGTCTTTGCCGATCCCCGGGCCGTAGCCGTAACCCAGCGACTCGTAACCGCCGCCGGTGGTGTAGGCCGAGAAAATCTTCATGAGCAGGTTGCCGGTGAGGCTGTCGGTGACCAGAACCTGCGGCGTGCCCGCCAAAAGGTCGTTGCCGCGCATGACCGCCCCGCCGCCGCTGCGGCCGGAGACCGCGAAATTGATGTCGTAGCCCCGCGCCTTCAGCTCGGCCAGGCAGCGTTCGGCCTGCCGGGCGCCGTCGACGTTGAGGATGCCGACGGCGGGCTCCGCGATGCCGTAGGCCTTGGCCGCGGCGATGCCGTGCACGGCGCTGCGCACCATGGCCTCCACCCGGTCGGCGGCCGCGGTGCCGGTGGTCGAGGCGATAAACATTTTTCCGCCCCGCCCAGGGGTGATCGCCAGGCCGACGGTGGCGACGCCGATGGGGAAGTTGTAGTGCATGGTGACGGCCGCGTCGAGTTCGCCGGCCGCCAGCAGTTCCTCCATCCTGGCGTGGCATTCCGCGTCGCTGCCGGCGGAGACCAATTCAAGCCCGGTACTGATGTCGACGGGACCGATCGCCACCACCGCCGCGTCGGCGAGCCGCCGCTGGGCGGCTTCCGCGCCGGCCAGCACCTCTGCGGCGCCCAGCTCGCTACCCAGCAGGGTAACGCCCACTCGCACTTTCACGGGCGGCTTGCCGCTGGCCAGAATGTCGGCGGTTTCGTTCAGCACTTCGGCGATAAGCCTCTTAACGTCGTGCATAAGAGCCCTCCTGGCGGAGGCTTTTCGCCATGTCGCGCAAGGCTTCCGCTACCAGCATACGGACCTGCTCCTTGCTTACCGCGGTTTCCTCTTCGCGCAGGCCGGGATTTTTCTCCACGATGACCGACAGGCCGTCGAACAGGTTGGTCATCCGCCCGAGGAACAGGCTGCCTTTGCCGATCATCATCGCGGCGGACGCTTTTCCCGCCAGCAGCTGGTCGCGGATGAAGCCGAGCGCCGGCACGCCGGACGGGATATGGCCCTGGGTGGGGGCGAAGCCCGGCAGGCCGTGTTTTTCGGTAAAGACGGGGATGTCGGTCCGGGCTATTTCGCCGGCCATGACGGCGAGCGCGGCGATCATTTTGTAGTTGGCCTCCGGCACGTTGCCCGCTCCGGCCGGCTCGGTCAGCTCGGGGTTCTGCATCTCGACCGAGTAGTAATCGATGTCGGTTATTTTTCTGTTCAGCCTGCCCAGCGGGTCGGCGACCAGCGCCTTCATGACCTGCTGCGGCGAAGAACCGGTGCCGACGTTGTGCTTGCCGAGAACGTCGAGACGGATGAGCGGGTTGACGCCGTCGTTCCTGGAGACGAGCAGGGCGAAGGCGCCGAGTACGTCTTCGAGGGCGGGCATGTTCTTGGCCACATGGTCCTTGGCGTTCATGCCCAGCTTGGCGACGGCGCCGCCGCCGACCACGACGACGTTGGCGAAGACGCCTGCCTTGACCAGGGAGGCGGCCTGGAGGAGGGCGTGGGACGGGCCCGCGCAGAAGCCCCGGACGTCGCTGCCGCCGGCGTTGGCCAGCCCGGCGGTTTCGGCGACGGCCTTGGCGAAGTTGCCGCCGCCGCGCTGGTTCATGTCGCCGCAGGCCTCCTCCGAGCACTCGATGATGTAGTCGATCTCGCCGGCGTCGCTGCCGCTGTTCCTGAGCAGTTGGAGGGCGGCGAGGGCGCCCGAGGCTTTGGTCACGAGGTTTTCGAGCATGACATGGGCGGACAGGGCGGCGTCGAATTCGTGGGCCTGGCGGACGCAGCCCACGAGGCGGTCACCGAGATATAGCCCCTCGGCGGTACGTTCACCGACCAGCCTGCTTACTTCCGCCGCGGCTTTGCCGGCGCCGATGCGGGCGAGGTGGGCGGCGGAAAGCAGGGGGTGCTTTTCCAGTTTGGTTTTCACCTCGGCCGCGAATGCGGCGTCGAGGACGACGAGGTCGAAGGAGTCGGCGATTTTCATCAGGCCGTATAGTTCGTCTTCCGGCAGGATCTCGCCGTACTTGCCGGAGCGGGCCGCCTTTTCAGCCGGTCTGTCGTGCCACGGGCGCGGTATGGCGCGCAGTTCGTCGAGGGGAATGTTGCCTATATAGGCCTGGTTTGGCGCATAGGCCACCGCGGCGTCGTAGGCGCGCAGGCTGTTTTTCAGCCTGGGGAAGTATTCCGAGCCGGGATTCTTGCGTCTTTCGGTCGTCTGGGTGGTGCCGCAGTGATAGAGGATGTTCGGGGCATGCACGAGCGAATAGGCCACGCCTTTGATCACAGGCATAGTATGAACCTCCGCGATTCAGTTTGAAGGGGAGTCGGCGCGGCGCGCAACTCCCCTTTGCTGTTATACCCGGTTATTGGTCGAAGACGGTCTGGCCGTCGACTTCGGTTGTCAGGGCCTTCAGGGCGCGTTCCACCAGTTTCCGGCGCAGGAGCTTCTCTTCCTCGCGGGAAACGGCGGGGTTGCCGAGCGGGTGGGGGATGGCCACCGTCGGCACGATCCGGTTGGCGCCGACCGTTTTGCTGATCGGCACGATCGTGCACATATGCACGACCGGTAGGCCGGCTCTTTCGATCTCCTTCACCATCGCTGCGCCGCAGCGAGTGCAGGTGCCTCACGTGGAGGTCAGGATGACGGCCTGGACGCCGGCGGCCTTGAGGTCTTCGGCGATGCTGCGGCCGTAGCTGGCGGCGCTGGCGACCGCGGTGCCGTTGCCGACGGTCGCGTACCAGTATTCGTGCAGTTTGCCGATCTTCTTCTCGGCCGCGAGGTCGCGCATCACGTCCACCGGTAGCACCCGGTCGGCGTCCTCGTTGGCGTACACGGGGTCGTAGCCGCCGTGGGCGGTGGCGTGGGTCGCGGCCGTCAGGTCGTCGACGCCTGCCAGCGGGTATTTGCCGTAGCGGGAAGCGGAGGAGGATTCGATACGGTCGGGGTTGCCTTTGGGCACGATCCCGCCGGAAGTGACCAGGGCGACGGTCGCCGTGGTCATATCCCCGACGGCGGGATTGGGCGGCACGCGGTCGAAGGCCGGCATCGGCAGCTCGGTGGCAAACGGCGCGCCGCTCAGTTTGGCGACGAGCATTTCGACGGCCCGCTCGGCCCCGGTTTGGGTGGCGAAATAGTTGCGGCGGGTGCCCCGGGGGATATAGTGATCCTCCTCCGGGCTGACCGGCCGCTTATTATACAGCTTCAGCGCCAGGGCGGCCATCCTGGGGACGGCGTCCCGCATGCCGATCGCCGAATCGGTGGTGCTCACGATATGCAGGGTCTTTTTGTACATATCGACCCCGGGATTTTCGACGTACATGCCGGTCACCGCCGGGATGCCGAGCTGCGCCTGGACGGCGTCGGCGACCGCGCCGCACGCCGTGCCGTAGCGGCCGGCGTTGAAAGCCGGGCCGGCCACCACCAGGTCGGGCCGGTATTCCCGGATGAAGCCGACGATCGTGCCGAGAGCGGCGTCCATGTTCTCGGCGAAGTGGCTGTCGCCGCAGATAACGGTGCCCACCACTTCGGCCTCGCCTTTGAAAGCCGCGTTTAGCGCCAGGCCCGGGCCGACGGGCCCGTCCTTTTTGAGCGGGGCAGTGCCTGCCTTGTCTTCGCCGCCGATCTGGCCGAAGAACTGGTTGAGGTAGTGGACTACCCTCGGTTTGGACACGGGATTACCCCCTCCCTGTCAGAATTTGCTGCCTTCCTGGCGCATCTTCGCCACCTCGGCGGTGAGGCGGTCGACATTCAGCACCATTTCCATCATCGCGACCTGCTCTTCGTAAACGCCGGGCGCGATCTCGGCTTTGATTTCCGGTTCGACGACGTGATAAACTTTGAGTCCCAACTGGACTCCTGCCAATGAACCTGCGTAGGTCGGGTCGCCCAGGGTGACCGTTTCGGCGGCGATCGAGGCGCTGTCGGGTTCAGCGGCCCCGAGCAGCACGACGAGGTTTTCGCCGCCCGCCTGGTTGGCCAGTTCTTTTATCCGGGCTTGGTTCTGCAGGTCCATCGAGCCGGCAGCCGTTCAGACAAAGCATTCGGTGGTGGCGAAGGCGACTTCCGCGTTGGCGCTGAGCGCGCATTCGGCGATCGCCGGTCCGGGGATGCCGTCGCGGTCGCCGATGATGATGACCTTTTTCCCATCGAGAATTGCCATACATTCTCCTCCTGTTTGCTGTCTTTTTTCTTACAATTCTCTGGCGCTCAGCCGGCCGAAGCCCACTTCGCTGGTCGCGCCGGTGATGGCCTGGATCTCCACTTCGATGCTGCCGTCCGGCCGCAACGAACCGCTGAAGCCGCCGGCGATCACGTCCACCGCTTCGGCGTGGCCGATCAGGGTATCCAGTTTCGGCAGGACGATGGTTTCGTTGGCGTTGCCGGCGGTGACGACCGCCGCAGCCTCGGGGGTGGTGTCCGCCAGCGACTGGGAGCTGCCGTCGCGGCCGGCGTATTCGTCGGTGACCAGCACCGTCCTGATGCCTTTCTGCTCGAGCTTGCGGCAGTTCATCACCAGGTCGGCGTCGGGATTGCCGAATCCTTCCTCGCTGATGATCGCCGCGTCGACGCCCAGCATCTCCGCCAGCCGGGACGTATAGCCGGAAGAGCGCTCCTTGTCTGCCAGGGTGACGTTTTCGTTGGTGACGATGACCCCGACGAAGTTGATATCTTTGCCGTGGCGCTTAAAAAGTTCGCTGATGATGGGCTGATTGAGGTGCACGTACGTGGGGTTCTTGTCGCAGGCCGACACGCAGTTGCCGCTCACGATCGCCCCGTCGAACACCTCCGTCGGCGAGATGAGGGTCGGGATGATGCGTTTGGCGTCGACGCCGTATACGTAGGTATCGTGCAGCAGCCCCTGGGTCTGGAGCATATACACGTAGGCCACCTTCGGCAGGGCGGGATGGCTGGCCATCGTTTCCTTAAGGCTCGGCCAGTCGTAAACCTCCTCGCTGTCCGGGGCGACCGCCCGGCCGGCTTCGCCCAGGTAAGCGGCGGCTTTGAACCCGGCCATGCGGACGACATTCTCGTGTTCGTGCTGATGAAGGCCGGCGACCGGCTCGACCTTGACGACCACGTTGTACGTGCGGGAAAACGGCGTAAATTCCGCGCCGGGGCCGGCCATGTCGATGACGCCTTCCTGGAAGCCGACGATCCTGCCGGTCGTGACCACCGCCGCGCCCTGGAGCACGTGGGTGCGGCCCGTGCCGACGTTGTCGACCTTGCCGAGGAAGCCGGGGAAGATGTTGCCGGGGCCTTCCACCTTGACCCGCGGCTCGATGACATCTTTGACAGGAACGATCCGCACGCTCTCGCCGGGCCGGGCGAGACAAACTTCGACGCCGGCCACGCGCGCGTCTTCGGCGAGCAGCGCGGACAGCCCCCGCTTGTCGACGAACAGCACGCCGCCCGCGATTCTGGTGGATTCGCCGAATTCCACCCCCTTGATGTGGATTTTGCCAAGAGTGAGGCGCATCATATCCCCTCCCGTTATTAGCCTAGCAAGGCGTTTAGTTTTTCCTCGATCTCTTCCTGCCCGAAGTCGCCTTTGAGTTCGCCGGCCAGCGCCCCGGCCCGGTAGAACTGGAACGTGGGCAGGCTCATGACCCTTACCTGGATCGCCAGCCGGCGGTTCTCGGCGGTGTTCACCTTGCAGAATTTCACCTTGCCGGCGTACTTCGCCGCTAGTTCCTCCACCACCGGCATCAGCCCCAGGCAGGGAACGCATTTCGGTCCCCAGAAGTCGACGAGCACCGGCAAGTCGCTGCTTAGCACTTCCTGGTCGAAGTTTTCCTTGGTAAGCTCCGTCAGATCAGCCATCAATTCACCCCCTTTGTCGCTTTTTCGTCGAAGTGGTTTTCGATATACTTCTCCGCGTGGCAGGCGGCGACGGCGCCGTCGGCCGCCGCGGTGACCACCTGCCGTAGCGGTTTGGCCCTGATATCGCCCGCGGCGTAGACGCCGGGGAGGTTGGTGCGCATGTTTTCGTCGGTCGGGATATAGCCGTGCTCATCCAGCTCGACCAGTTTCCCCAGCCACTCGGTGTTCGGCTCCAGGCCGACGTAGATGAATACCCCGTCGACCTTCATTTCCGACTTCTCGTCGGTGACGCGGTTGCGCAGGGTCACGGTCTCCACCACGCCGTCACCGCCGATCCTCTCGACCACCGAGTTCCAGACGATTTCGAGCTTGGGATTGGCCATGGCCCGTTCCTGCACGATCCTGGTCGCCCGCAGAGCGTTGCGGCGGTGCACCAGCCATACCTTGTCGGCGAACTTTGTGAGATAGTTGGCTTCCTCGACCGCCGAGTCGCCGCCGCCGACCACCATGACGGCCGCGCCTTCGTAAAAGGCGGCGTCGCAGGTCGCGCAGTAAGAAACGCCACGCGCCCTGAACTCCAGTTCCCCAGGGCAGCCCAGCAGTTTCGGCGCCGCCCCGGAGGCGATTATCACCGCCTTGGCGCTGAAATCGCCCTTATTGGTCCTGACGACGCGGTAATCGCCCTCGACCTGCAACTCCTGAACCTTGGCCGCGAGTTTGTCCGCCCCGAACCTTTCGGCCTGTTTTTCCATCAGCGCGGCGAGCTCGCGACCGGCGACGCCGTCGGGAAATCCCGGGTAGTTCTCGATCTCGTCGGTGGTCGCGGCCTGGCCGCCGGTGGAAAGCTTTTCGATATACAGTGTTTTCAGCTTGCTCCTGGCGCTGTAGATCGCGGCCGTCAGCCCGGCCGGCCCCGCGCCGGCGATGATGATGTCGTAGCGTTCCATGGTTCCCCTCCTTAAGATGTTTCAGACCGAATGGCTGGCGGCGCTGTCCAGATAGCTCTGGAAAAAATCGAGGTCGATGGCCGCGAAGTCGTCCAGGAACCTGAAGACGGCCAGCGGCCGCGGCCGGTCGCGCAGCAGGTCGATGGTTGTGCGCAAGGCGGTTTCGGCCAGCAGCACTGATTCCGGCTCGGCCGCGTGCATGGGGGTATGCTCCACCACCACCGTTTTGTACGGCGTCTGGTTGGGTTTGATGCCGCCGGTCAGGGGATGGGTTATCAGGCGGTGGTTCTTGTGGCATAGGTCGCGGACCCGGCGCAGCACATCCTCGGTATAGCCCTCGACCCAGACGAGCTCATGCCGGAGCAGGCGAGGGGGGGAGAAGCAGTCTCTGACCCCGGGATTGTTGGTGACAACCAGCCGCATAACACGCCACCCCTTATGTCGCCAAATAAAAAAACAGAAGCCACATTGGCCTCTGTCCTAAAACCTGAGAGATTGACGGACGGTCTCGCCCGCATACCCCATCGGTGCCGCGCTTGGCGGTCTCTCCAGAGATTCGTCGGGGCACGGTCCTTTTGCCTGAGAGGTTCGGTCCGGCTTGCTCCTTCGGCGTCCGCGCGCGGCGGAACTCTTCCATACCCGTCATCCGACAATATGTGTATTGTTTGGAAATTGCTTACAAACAGATTATAGAAGAGTTTTGTGAAATTTTCAACATACAATTTTTAGGAGAAGATCATAGAATCATTCTATGTATTATATGCCGGTGTTAGTTTTGCTGACCGTCATCCCTATCGCTCTTTCCAGTTGCGCTTTGTTGGCGTTGTAATCGTACAGGGCTTGGGTATGGTTGGTACCGGCCGTGTTCAGCGCCAGCACCGCGTCGAGGATTTCCAGGTTGGTGCCTACACCGGCGTTGTAGCGGATTTCGGCGATGCGCAGGTTCTCTTCCGCCTGCGTGACGGCGACCTTGCTGGTCTCGATCCGTTCCTCGGCTTCGCGCAGATTGAGATAGTACTGGCGAACTTCCAGCAATACGGCGTCCCGCTTCTGGCCGGCCTGCTCCACCGCCGTGCTCACGCCTTCCTGCGCTTGCTTGAGCTTCGCCCTGTTGAGTCCGGAGTCGAACACGCTGATCGAGGCGGTCAGTCCCACCACCCAGTTGCTATTGTTGTCGCCGGGGAAGCGCGAGTCGTACCAGTCTTGCGTGGCGAAAAGATTGACAGTCGGCAGGAAGCCGCTGGTGGCGATTTTCACGTCGTCGCGGGCGATGGCTATTTTGGCCTCGTATTGGGCAAGCTCCGGCCGGTTGGCCAGCGCGAATCTTTCGCATTCTTCAAGGGTTATTGCATATTTCATGAACTGCAGGTCTTCCTTCAGCTTCACGTCGCTGTTCAGCGGCAGCCCGAGGGAATTGTTGAGGCTGGCGATCGACAGCCGGTAGCTGTTTTCGGCTTTGATGAGGCTGTTCATGGCGTTGGCGAGCGAGACTTCGCTCGCCAGTACGTCCGATCGCGGGACCGTGCCGACGTCGAACTGGAGTTGGACATCTTTGAGGTGGCCTTGGTAATTGTTCACCGTTTGCCGGCTTATTTCCAGGTTATTCCGGCATTTCAAGACGTTGAAATAGTTGCCGGTCACCGTCTGCCTGAGCTGCTGGACGGTGGCGTCGACGCTCAGGTCGGCGAGTTTATAGTTAAGTCTGGCGGCGTCGATCTGGCCCTCCAGCTTGCCGCCGGTATATATGGGCAGGCTGAGGGAGAGCAGGTTGTCGTATTTGTTGGACCATTCGTATTGCTTCAGCCCGTAGAGATACAGCATGCCGGTGTTATAGCCGTTGTAACGCTTGGTGGTGTGGGTGAAGGTCAGGTTGAGCCCCTTGCCGGCCTCGGCCTGGTGCACCGCCCACAGCGATTTATTCTTGGCGGAGTCGGCGAGCTTGATCTCCGGGTTATTCTTCAGCGCCAGCGCGATGCTGTCTTCCAGGGACAATTCCAGCGGCGCCGCCATGACGGGCCGGCCAAGCGCGGCCAGCACCAGAATCAGCGCCGACAATTTGGCCAGAGGCCGAAAACACGGTTCCACAGATTCCCCTCCCGATGAACTTCTCATATTGCTATGCCTATTCGTATCTGAGCGCCTCGATCGGGTCGAGCAGCGCAGCCTTACGGGCCGGATAAAGGCCGAAAAAGAGGCCGATGGAAACCGACACGCCGAAGGCCGCCAGGATGGCGCCCCAGGAGAGGACGGTGTTCCAGCCGGCGAAGCCCGAGATCACCTTGGCCCCGGCCACGCCCAGTAAGATGCCGATCAGGCCGCCGGACAGACTGATGACGATCGCCTCGATGAGGAACTGCGCGAGGATGTTGGCATAGGTGGCGCCCAGCGCTTTCCTGATGCCGATTTCCCGTGTCCGTTCGGTCACCGATACGAGCATGATATTCATGATGCCGATGCCGCCGACGACGAGGGAAATGGCGGCGATGCCGCCGAGGAACGCGGTGATGTTGCCGGTGGTTTCCTGCATCGTGCTCATCAGGGCGGCCAGGTTGCGCACGGTGAAATCGTCCTCGACGTTGGCCGGCAGGCGGTGGCGCGTTCGCAGCAGGGCGGTGATGGCCGCCTGCGCCTTGTCGAGCACCTTGTCGTTCTCCATCTGCACGCTGATGTTATGGAGGTAGGTTATGCCCATGAGGCGCTCCTGCGCGGTCGACAGCGGCACGATCACGATATCGTCCTGGTCCTGGCCCATCGATGACTGGCCTTTGCCGGCCAGCACGCCGATCACCCGGAACGGGGCTTGGCCGATACGGATGGTCTGGCCGACCGGGCTGACGTTGCCGAACAGGTTGGTGACCACCGTCTGCCCGAGGACGGCCACCCGAGCGCGGGAGCTTTCCTCGCCGCTGCCGAAGAATTTGCCGGCGGCGATTTTGTAGTCGCGGACGGTGAGGAATTCGCCGGTCGTGCCCTGGACCTTGGTCTTCCAGTTCTGGTTGCCGAAGACGACCTGGTAGGAATCGGCGACTGCGGGGGCCACGTGTCTAACGCCGCCGATCTCCCGGGCGATAGCCTTGGCGTCCTGGTTGGTCAGGGTGATGTTGGACCCTGACGCCATCCTGACGGTGCCGGGCGACTGGGCGGCTCCCGGCGAGATGACGAGCAGGTTGCTGCCCAGGCTGGCGATCGAGTTCTGCACTTTCTGCTGCATGCCTAAGCCCAGCGACACCATCGTTATGACGGCCGATACGCCGATGATGATGCCCAGCATGGTGAGGGCGGAGCGGAGTTTGTTCGTCCTCAGCCCTTCGAGGGCAATAAGTATGCTTTCCCAGAGCATGTCCTCACCCCCGCTTTGGGTTCGTCGCCGCCGACCAGACCGTCCCTGACCCGGGTTACCCGGTGGGCGTAAGCGGCGATATCCCGCTCGTGGATCACGACGATTGTTACGGCGTAGCCCATATGATATTCTTTGGTGACGTTCGTCAGGGCGATGGTCATGGCGTCCTCCTGCACAGGGTTAGATGGGCGGCGGCCCCTGATTTTTGTTGGTCGTCGTGCGCGGCGTCTCGGCCGGTAATATGACTTGATCGCCCTCGCTCAGGCCGCTCACGATCTCGACCTTTTCGTCGTCGCTCAGGCCGACCTGGACGGCTTTGCGCTGCTCTTTGCCGCCCGCCATGGCCTGCACGAATTTCCGGCCGTTGTCTTCCTTGACGGCGGACAAGGGCACGACGAGGACGTTTTTGCTTTCGCCGACGTTGATGGTCACCCTGGCGGTCATCGTGGGGAAGAGCAGGTCCTGGGGCGCGCTGACCGCCACATACACCGGATAGTAGATGACGTTCGACGAGGTGGTGGCGCTGCGCGAAACGCTGGTCACCTTGCCGGCGAAGGTTTTGTCGGTGTAGGCGTCGACGGTGAAGGAAACCTGCTGGCCCACCTTTATCTTGCCGATGTCCGTTTCGTCGACGAGGACCTTGATCTCCATCTTGGCCAGATCGGCGATCGTCATCAGCACCTGGGCGGCGGAGATGCCCTGCACGACCGTCTGGCCGGCCGGGGTGGGCGTGCCGACCACCATGCCGTCGATCGGCGAGGTTATCACGTAATAGCCCAACTGGGTGGCGAAATTCTCGTAATTGGCCTTGGCCACGAGGTAGTTGGTCCGGTCGGAATCCAGCTGCTGGGCCGATTCGCCGCCGATGGCGTACAGTTTCTTGCTCCGTTCGTAGACGGCGGCGTAATTGGCCTCCTGCACACGGTACTGGTCAACCTGCGCCCTGACGCTGGTATCGTCGAGAATCGCCAGCACCTGGCCGGCCTGGACCAGGTCGTTCTCCTTGACCTTGACCTCGCTGATCAGGCCCGTCACCCGCGAGCTTATGTCCACCGAATTCACGGCTTTGAGGGTGCCGGTGGCCGAGACCACCGACCGGACGTCGCCCCGTTCGACCGCGACCGTGGTCACGGCGGCGACGGGGGCGGCGCTCTTCTGGTAGTAGAGTGCGCCGCCCGCCGCGGCGACAGCCAGGGTGAGCAGGCCCGCGATCCACCATTTATAACGGCTGACTGTTGCTGCTTGCATAGTAAAACCTCGCTTGTGGTAAAATCATCCGCTAGTCTCTATTATGCGTGGCGATTGTTACAGTATTGTCACAAGAAATTGTCGTTGTCTTATATTTTCATTGGAAATGGGGCGACAGAGCCTGTCATTGTTGTATCCTATAGCTAGAATTCAGCAACATGCCAAGGAGATTACGTATGAGCAAAGCGATACTCGTCGCCGACGACGAGCACCGGATGCGGAAGCTGATCGCCGACTTTCTCCTCCGGGAGGGCTACGCCGTCATCGAAGCCGACAACGGACAGGCGGCCTTGGAGAAATTCCGCCGGGAAAAGATCGACCTGGTAATTCTCGATGTGATGATGCCGGGCTACGACGGGTGGACGGTCTGCCGGGAAATCCGCAAGGCCTCCGGCGTACCCGTCATCATGCTGACCGCGAGGGGCGAAGAGGTCGACCAGCTCTTCGGTTTCGAAATCGGCGCCGACGAGTACATCACCAAGCCTTTCAGCCCCAGGGTGCTTAGCGCGCGGGTCAACGCGCTCTTCCGCCGCGCCGGCGACGACACCGCTCGGCTGATAACCTGCGGCGGGCTGCAGATCGACCCGGACGCCCGCGTCGTGACCGTCGACGGCTGCCGACTGGAGTTCAGCCCCAAGGAATACGAACTGCTCGTCTATCTTGCCGGCAACAAAGGCCGGGCGCTCAGCCGGGAGCAGATTCTCAACGGCGTCTGGAATTACGATTATTTCGGCGATCTGCGGACGGTCGACACCCACATCAACAGGGTGAGAACGAAAATGGGCGCGAAAAGCTACCTTATCCAGACAATCAGAGGGTACGGCTACCGCTTCGGGGCGGAGCAATGATTTCCATCAGAACGAAGCTGTTCCTGAATATCAGCTTTCTGCTGGTCTTTTTCGTCCTCGCCGCGTGGTTCCTGAGCGCCCTGTTCCTGGAGGACTTCTACACGCGCAACAAAAAGCGCGGCCTGATCGACAGCGGGCTGGCGATTGACGCCCTGTACGGCGCCGGCGGCAAAAACATCGCCTTGGAGCTTGCGCGCATCGCCGACCAAATCGGCGCCGGCATCATCATCACCGACAGCGACGGTTATCTGAAATACAGCTCCTTCGAGCGATTGGCCAGCAGGCAGGCTGCTGCGCTGCCTCCCCGGGCCGGCGCCCTGGATAAGCCGCCGCCGTCGATAACGATAACCGCCCGCGAAGATATCGACGGCAATTCGGTGCTCGAATCCCAGAACGATCAAGGGCTCAATGTCCGGTTCATGGTGCTGAAGCGCCGGCTGAGCGGCGGCGACGTTCTCATCATCAGGCTCCCGCTGGCCGCCGTGACGGAGAGCGCGGCCTACGCCAACAAGTTCATGGCCTTTTCCGGCCTGCTGGCCATCCTTGCCGGCTGTATCTGGGCATACTTTTTCGCGCGGAGGTTCACCGTGCCCTTACAGGAGCTAAGCAATGTGGCGGCAAGCATCTCCCGGCTCGATTTCTCCCAGCGGTGCCACATCGGCAGCAACGACGAGGTGGGCAGACTCGGCCAAAGCATCAACAACCTGTCCCGGCAACTCAGTAAGTCGATTACCGAACTCAACGAAAAGAACAGGCAGCTGACCGCCGACGTGGAAAAGGAAAGAAGCCTGGACAGGCTGCGCAAGAACTTCGTCTCCAGCGTGTCCCACGAGTTAAAGACGCCGCTCTCCCTCATCCTCGGGTACGCGGAAGGGCTCAGGGAGAACGTGGTCCGCGACAAGGCCGACAAGGATTACTATTGCGCGGTGATCGCCGACGAAGCCGAGAAAATGGATAAACTGGTCAACGGTCTGCTCGACCTGTCGCAGATCGAATCGGGGTACTTCCCGCTGGAACGGACGGACTTCGATTTGTCGCTGATGCTCGACGAGATCGCCCTGAAATACCGCACGATCCTTCAGGAGAAGGATACCGCGCTGCGGATCGAGCGGCGATCCCCGCTGGTGGTGAACGGCGATATCCTACGGATCGAACAGGTGATAACGAACGTGCTGAATAACGCCATCGCTCATGCCGCCGCGGCGCGCCTCATCACGATCACGGCCGAAACCGCGGAAGACCATGTCAGGGTAAATGTGTACAATACCGGCAGGCATATACCCGAGGAAAGCCTGGGCAACCTGTGGCAAAGTTTTTATAAGGTGGATAAGGCGAGGACCAGGGAACGCGGCGGCCATGGCCTGGGGCTGTCGATCGTGCGGGCCATCCAGGAGTTGCACGGCAACGCCTATGGAGTGGAAAACGCCGACGGGGGGGTCGCGTTCTGGTTCCTGCTCGACAAAGCTAACGATTCAGGCGAAGCGTGACTTCTCCGCCCGTTAACCGCGGGCGGGGCTTTTTTTCGGAAAATTATTCTTCCGGACATGTTTTGGTGACAATACCGTAACAATCGGCCGTCAGAATAAAAAGTAACAACTATCGGAGGTGACGACAAATGGCTACATACGGGAAAAAGGCAGTGTTGTGCATGGTTCTGGCGGGGGCGATGCTGGCGATGAGCGGTCTCGCCCTAGCGGGGCATCCGGGTCCGGATGAGGGTATGATGCCCAAGCCGGAGCCCCAGGAAATCGAACGCCATATCGGCGAGAAGCTCGCCAAACTGGTCGACGCTGGCACTATCACCCAAGACCAGTCCGACCGGGTGCTGAAACTCTGGCGGGAAAAAGACCAGGAGCGCCGGGCGGATTTCACGGCGATGAAAAGCATGAACCCTGACGAGCGCAAAGCGTACATAGCTAAGAAACGGCAAGAAAAACCGGATATCGTGGGCGACTTGGTGAAAGCCGCCGGCCTTTCGGAGGAGCAGGCGAAGGCCGTCGCCGACGCCGTCCGCCCGCCCCGTCCGCCGCATGGCGCCCGGTGAAGCGAGCACAAGCGGTCGCTTTTCGCCCAGCCCTCAAGGGATAGCTGCCCCTGGAGGCTGGGTTTTGCCGCGCGCCGTTTTCCGGCGATAAGAAAATTGTCGGACGACTGCTTTCCCGCGCTTAATAATCTGATAGATGTTCTCAGTTTGGCCTGGAATATGTTATAATAAATGAAGCATTTCCTTCTGCCTCGAAAGTGCGTGTCGATACAAACTTCACTCCGTTCGGAGGGACGATTCTATGCCGCAGTTGGGGAAAAAAATCCAGGCCCACTTTTTCGAGATGAGCCCCAAACAAAAGAAAATCGCCGAATATATCTCCAACAATTACGACAAGGCGGTTTTCCAGACCGCCAAGCAGTTGTCCAGGGAAGTCGGCGTGAGCGAGGCCACCGTGGTCCGCTTCGCCGTGGTCCTCGGCTACGAAGGCTATCCCCAGTTGGTCAAGGCGATGAGCGAGATGGTGCGGGACCGCATCACCACCGTCGAGCGCCTCGAGTTTTCCCTTAAGACCCCGCAGGGCTCCATCCTCAAAGACGTGATGGAACACGACATCGCCAACATTAAGCTCACCCTCGAGGAACTCGACCTGGCCAGCTTCCTCGAGGCCGTCAAAAGCATGATCCACGCCAAACACATCTATATCGTCGCCCTCAGAAGCGCCGCGTCGCTGGGGACGTTCCTGCACTTTTACCTCCAGATCCTGCTCAAAAACAGCCGCCTGATAACCATGGCCGACACCATGTTCGAGGATATGGCCAGCGTCAGCCCCGACGATCTGGTCATCGGCATCTCTTTCCGCCGCTACACCCGCCGGACCGTCGAAGGGATGAGCTTCTGCCGGGAAAAAGGCGCCCGCACCATCGCGATTACCGACGACCATACCTCGGCGCTGGTCAAATACAGCGAAATCGTTCTCCTCGCCAAACGCGACATGTCCACCTTCGTCGATTCCTTCGTCGCGCCGCTGTCGCTCATCAACGCTCTCATCGTCGCCGTGGGCACGGAGCGGCCCAAGCAGACCAGGCAGACGCTCGCCGAATTCGAGACCATCTGGCAGAAGCAGAATATTTACCACAAAGACTAGGGGCTTCCACCCGAAAAAGGGGAGAGGCTATCCGCGCCGGGCCGGCGCGGATAGCCTCTTTTGTCTGGCCACATCAAAAATCTCTATTTCTCGTCCTGCTGTCCGTGCGCATGCATCGGGGCCGGGGCCTTACAGTCCCAGAATCCTCTTCGCGTCATCGGGGGTCGCTATCTCCCTGCCGAAGGCCTTGGCGATGTCGGCGATCCGTTTGACCAGCGACAGATTGGTGGCGAGGACGCCTTTCGAATAATAGACGTTGTCTTCCAGCCCCACCCGCACGTGCCCGCCGAGGGCGATGGCGATGGTCGACAGCGGGACGTGGGCCGGGCCGATGACGGAAACCGACCACACGCAATCCGGCGGCAGGTTCTCGACGAGGTGGAAGAGCTGTTTGGCGGTCGCCGGCTGGGAGCCCTTGACGCCCATCACCAGGTTGAACTGCAGCGGGTCTTTCAACAGCCCTTCCTTCCTGAACTCGAGGGCGTTATGGATCATGGCGGTGTCGAAAACCTCGATCTCCGGCTTGATGTTCCGCTCCAGCATCGTCTTGGCCAGGAAGCGGACCAGCGGCGGATCGTTGACGTTAGCCGAATTGGGGAAGTTCGACGACCCTGTCGACAGGCTGGCCGACGCGGGGTTGAGCTCCAGCGGCTGCGCGCGGTCCTCGAGTGTTTTTCCGGCCCGGGCCCCCGTCGAGATCTGGCGGATGATCGGGCAGCCGGTGGCGTCCATCGCTTTGAAAATCGCCGCGAAGTAGCCGCGCAGGTGGGTCGGCTTGCCCTCGTCGTCGCGGGCGTGGATGTGGCACACCGCGGCCCCTGCCCGGTAGCACTCCAGCGCGTCGTGGGCGATCGCTTCCGGCGTGAGCGGCACGTGGGGCGTCATTTCGCGGGTGGGGACGTTGCCGGTGGGGGCGACGGTTATGATCAGCTTCTCCATGTCGATTACCTCACATTTAATGATTATCTTAACTCTTGCGCGAGCTCGCCGAACCCGGCTACCATGGCGGCGACGATCTCGTCGGCCTGGTCCTTGGTGATGTTCAGCGGCGGCGCCAGCAGGAACTGGTCGCCGTTTTCCCCGTCGGCGTTGCCGGTGCCGGGATAGACGACGATACCGTGCTTGATGAGCTTCTGGGTCACCTTCTCCGCAACCCCCTGGGCCACCGGGAACGGTTCCCTGGTCTTCTTGTCGCGGACAAATTCTACTCCCTGCATCAGCCCCTTGCCGCGCACGTCGCCGACGAACCAGAACGGCAGCACCTTCTCTTGCAGCTTCTCCAGCAGATATTTGCCGACGACGCGGGAGTTCTCGGCCAGCTTGTCGCGGACGAGGATTTTTACGACCGCGACCGCCACCGCGGCGGCCAGCGGGTTGCCGCCGTAAGTGTGGCCGTGGACGAAGATGCCGGACCCCTTCACGAAGGCGTCGAAGATTTCATCCTTGACGACGACGCCGCCGAGCGGCGCATAGCCGGCGCTCATTCCCTTGGCGACACAGATCATGTCCGGGACCACGCCGTAATCCTCGATGGCGAACATCGTGCCGGTCCGTCCGAAGCCGGCCATCACCTCGTCGTCGATGAACAGGATGTCGTACTTGTCGCAGATCTGGCGGATTATCCTGAAATACTGCGGGTGGGGTACCAACGCGCCGCAGGCGGCGCCAACCACCGGCTCGGCGATGAACGCGGAAATGGTGTCCGCGCCCTCGAGCTTCAGGATCCGCTCCAGATCATACGCGCACCGGGCGCCGCACGTCTCGGGCTGCTCGCCGAACTCGCAGCGGTAGCAGTAGCACGGGGCCGCCTTCGGGAAATTGAGCAGCAGCGGGGCGTATTTTTTCCGCCGCTTGTCCCCGGTCATCGACAAAGAACCGATCGTGTTGCCGTGGAAAGCCTTCCAGCGGGAGATGAGCCGGTACTTGCTCGTTTTTCCGTCCCGCTCGAGGTAGTACTGGCGGGCAAGCTTCAGCGCCGCCTCGGTGGCCTCCGAACCGCCGGACACCAGATAGAGCTTGTTCAGCGAGCCGGGCGCCAGGCCGCCGACAAGATCAGCCAGCTCCCGGATGGGTTTCGACGTCCAGCGGGACAGGTGGCTGAACGCGACCTTCTGGGCCTGTTCGGTCATGGCCCTCACCACCTCGGGGTGCGCATGCCCCAGGTTGGACACGGCGGCGCCGCAGCAGGCGTCAAGGTACTTATTGCCGGCGGTGTCGAACAGGTAGGCTCCTTCCCCGTGATCCACCTCCATGTGCGCTTTGCGCACACTGCGGTAAAATACGTTATCCATCGATCCGGCCTCCTTGTGATAATTGTGTTTGTATCGGTAAAATGACCCCTTGTAATGCCTGGACAGCGGAACAGCCTGCCGCAAAGAATTGTGAAATTTTACCTTCATTTTACCACCAAAAATGAAGGTATACAATACAATATTAAAGAAATGCATCAATAATTTCCGGACGTATATTTTAATGAAATTATATATTCAAATAATGCATAAGAAGTAGTCCACGCCCGCGATTTATTAAAATGTTCATCTCCAGAGCCGAAGCGCGGTTGGCCGGTGTTTTCAGGAGCGGGGCGTTATCATCTTCGCCTTAACCGCCGGTATCCGCCGCTATCTAGGGGCTAATGGGCATGCGAAGCTTGTAACGCATATTGATTTTCTAATTTCATCAATGCATGAAATTTTGAATGAAATAAGACAAATTTCACTGGAATTACGCTTTCCTGCTTGGCCATCCAGCCTTAGAAATGCTGAGTTTGGCGCTTGTTTCGCCTCGAAATGACGTTTAAATTAATTCAATTTATAACATTTTTTGCATGAATTATTTCAAAATGCATTGACCACCTAACAAGTCTAATATATAATATTATCAAAGTTACCGAAAAATGGATAATGTCCTTTCGACGCACTACACGCGGCAACGTCGCCCGTCCACACCAAACATCCTGTTTGCAGCTGTCCGGGTTTTTTTATTTCCACGATAAAGCGAACCATTAAATTTTAGGAGGGGAAAAAAGAAATGCGTCTTCGGAAAACAGCCACTCTGGTTCTCGTGGTCTTCGTACTCGCCATCCTGGCCGCAGGCTGCGGCGGCGGGGACAAACAGGCCGCCAAGCCGAAAACCGAGCAACTCTTCCTGCTGACCGGCTCGACCGGCGGAACCTATTTCGCTCTCGGCGGCTCAATCGCCAACACCTGGAACAAGCATCTCGCCGGCAAAGTCCAGGTTACCTCCCAGCCTTCCGGCGCCTCGGTGGAAAACATCAAGCGCATCGGCAAGGGCGAAGCCCATCTCGGCATGGCTATGAACAACATCGCCGACCAAGCCTGGAAGGGTGAAGGGGACGCCTTCAAGGACACCAAGGCCATCAAAAACTTCCGTACCATCGGCGTCATCTACCCCGAAGTCTATCAAGGCTTCGTCGCCGCCGACAGCCCCGTCAACTCCATCGCCGACCTCAAAGGCAAGAAAGTGGCCATCGGACCCACCGGCAGCGGCACGGCCGTAATCTCCAAGGACATCTTCGCCGAATACGGCCTGCAGTTCTCCGACTTCAAACCCGAATTCGCCGGCTTCGGCGACGCCGCCAACAAATTCAAGGACGGCCACATCGACGCCAACTTCGGCGTGCTCAGCGTTCCGGCAGCCGCCATTCAGGACGTCATGACCGCCCGCAAGATCAAGATGGTGGAAATCAAGGGGCCGACCTTCGACAAAATGAAGGCCAAATATCCCTTCTTCAGCCAGTTCGTCATTCCCAAGGGCACCTACGGCAACGAGAATGACGTCTATACCGTAAGCATGCAGGCCGCCCTCTACTGCAAGGCCGACCTCAAGGACGACCTCGTTTACGAACTGACCAAGACCTTCTACGAGAAAAACGCCGAAATCGCCGCCGCCCATGCCGCCGGTAAATACATCAAGCTCGAGAAAGCTCTCGACGGCATCACAACCCCGCTCCATCCCGGCGCCATCAAATACTACAAAGAAAAAGGGGTCAAAATCCCCGACAACCTCGTTCCCAAATAAACCCCTCCCTACGGGGGAAGCCAGGCCGGGGCTAGGCTTCCCCCGTTTTCCCCCGACGTATTAACACCCTCGCCGAGGGAGGATAACATGACTCACAGAAAAGACGACACCGATAAAAAAATCGCCGCAGCCGCGATAGTGCCCGACAAGGCCGCCGAACAGGAGGCCGAAGCCATTCTCGCCAAATACGACCCCGAATTCAGCTTCCGCAAACTGAAAGGGTATTGGCCGCACATCATCACCGTTATCTGCGTAATCTGGTCGTTCGGCCAGTTGTACACCGCAGCCTTCGGCGTCTTCCCGTCCACCCTCCAGCGCGCGCCCCACGTCGGCTTCGCCCTCGTCCTCATCTACATACTCTATGCCGTCAGCCGCAAGCGTAAAAGCGAGACAGTCCCCTGGAACGATCTCATCATGATCTTGTTGTCGGCCGGCGTCGCCCTCTACCATGTCGTTTTCTACGAAGACATCATCAACAAAGCCGGCAACTTCGACAACCTCGACTTCGCCGTGTCGCTGACCGCCGTTCTGCTGATCCTCGAGGCCAGCCGACGCGTCGCCGGCGTCGTAATTACCTCGCTGGCCTCGATCTTCCTCGTCTACGCCTACATCGGCCCCGAACTTCCCGGGTTCCTCGCCCATCCCGGCTTCACCGTCGAGCGCATCGTCACCTTCCAGTGGCTGAGTACCGAGGGCATCCTCGGCATCCCCATCGACGTCTCTTCGACCTTCATTTTCCTGTTCATGCTCTTCGCCTCCTTCCTGAAAAGATCCGGCATCGGCGACTGGCTGACGAACGTTGCCGTCGGCATCACCGGCGGCGCCGTGGGCGGCCCGGCCAAGGCGGCGGTGCTGGCCAGCTCC
The DNA here is from genome assembly GCA_022839045.1 of Sporomusaceae bacterium. The sequence continues at coordinate 23,647 of JALHDI010000007.1, read as the reverse complement.
CTGCAAGGGACAATATCCGGCAGCTCGGTCGCCAACGTCGTCGGCACCGGCTCGGTCACCATCCCTCTGATGAAAAGCATCGGCTACCGGCGGGAATTCGCCGGCGCCGTCGAAGCGTGCGCCTCCACCGGCGGCCAGCTTATGCCCCCGATCATGGGCGCCGCCGCCTTCGTCATGACCGAATTCCTCAACATTCCCTACATAAATATCGCCATCGCCGCCACCATCCCCGCCGTTTTCTACTTCACCGGCGTCTACATCTCCGTCCACCTCGAAGCCAAGCGGACCGGCCTGCACGGCATGCCCAAGGAAAAGCTGCCCGACTGGCGCTCCCTGATCAGAACGCGCTGGACCCTCGCCATGCCTATCGTCGCCATCGTCGCTTTCCTGACCTACGGCTTCACGCCGATGCTCGCCGCTCTCCTCGGCCTAATAACCATCTTCGCCGTTTCCTTCCTCCACGCCGAGACGCGGATGAGCCTGAAAGACTTCATCCAGGGGCTCGAGGACGGCGCCCGCTCCGCGCTTCCGGTCGTCGTGGCCTGCGCCACCGCCGGCATCATCGTCGGCGTCATCACCCTCTCCGGCCTAGGCCTCAAGATGGCCGGCGGCATCGTAGCCCTCGCCGGCGGCAGCGTCTACCTCACCCTCGTTTTCACCATGATCAGCTCCCTCATCCTCGGCATGGGCGTGCCGACGACCGCTAACTACATCATCCAGTCGACCATCTCCGCCCCGGCCCTCATCCAGGTGGGCATCCCCCCGCTGGCGGCCCACCTGTTCGTCTTCTACTTCGGTATCATCGCCGACATCACCCCGCCGGTAGCCCTGGCCGCCTTCGCCGCCTCCGGCGTCGCCAAATCCGCTCCCTTCCGGACCGGCTTCGAAGCCTTCAAGCTTGGCTACGGCGCTTACATCGTCCCCTACGTCTTCGTCATGTTCCCCTCGCTGCTGTTCATCCAATTCTCCCTGCCCAGCTTCATTGAGGGACTGATGACTACTTTCCTAGGCATCTACGCCATCGGCGCGTGCGCCACCGGCTACCTCTTCAGTCCGTGCCGCTGGTGGGAGAGGGCATTGCTGCTCGCCGCCGGTTTCTCGCTGATATCGCCCCTCCTGCAATGGGAAATCACCGGCGCCGCCGTTCTGGTTCTCCTGTACATCCGCCAGCGTATGGCCGCCAGGCGCAACGCCGACGTAACGGCATAAGACGAGCCGACTCCAAAACCGAACGCCCCGCCCCGGCAGAGCCTGCCGGGCGGGGCGTTTTTGCAGCGATAGTTATTTGAAGCAGTACGGCGCCTGGATATCCACCATCGTCCGCGGTCCCGGGCGGGCGCTCATGACTAATTCAATTATCGCGGACGGGAAATAATCGCCGCCGTTCCTTCGTCGGGAGAGCCCGGCTTGTAGAAAACCGCTTCCTGATGTGGTATAATCAAGGAAAATAATAGTCAGAAATTTCAATATAATTAAAAAGGAGGCTGTCTTCCATGATTAACCTGAACGACTACTTAGCGCCAGGCATCGAGGCGGTCGTCCAAAAAACCGTCCGCGACGCCGACACCGCCGCCCATCACGGCAGCGGCGCCCTTGCCTGCCTGCTGGCCACGCCGGCCTACGTGGACCTGATGATCCGCGCGTCCGTCGAAGCGGTGGAAAAAAAGCTGCCGGAAGGGTTCATCACCGTCGGACGCCATATGGAATTCACCCACGAGGCGCCGACCGGCACCGGGATGTCGGTCACCGTCAAGGCGGTATTGCGGCAGGTCGACGGCAACCGGCTCTTCTTCGACATCACCGCCTGCGACGAGCTGGGGGTAATCGGCAGCGGCCGGCACGAGCGGGCCGTGGTCAACCGCGGCCAACTGCTGAAGAAAGCCAAAGAGCGGATGAAAGACATCGAGCGCGATTACCTCAAATGAGTTTTGCAGGACCATCTGTAAATGCCGCCCGGCAGTACGGGCGGCATTCGCTTTGCCGGGCGAAAAAATACGCTATCGGCTCTTCTTTCCGGCCGGCGAGGCGATATATATGTTATAATTTGGATTAGAGCCAAGCTGGGCGATACCAATATCGGGAGGCGCAAAGATGATAAATGAAGCCATAAAGGAACAACTGAGGGCGGCAGTCGGGCCTGAAAACGTGCTCGAAAAAGACCTCGACCGGTTCGGATATTCTTATGATTCCTCCTTCATCCCCCTGCTGCCGGCCAACAGCCCCGAGCTTGTCGTCCGCCCGTCGACGACCGCGGAGGTAGCCGCTGTTATGGCCAGCGCCAACGAGCACGGCATACCCGTGACAGCCAGGGGCGCGGCCAGCGGGCGCACCGGCGGCAGCATCCCGGTGCGGGGAGGCATATCGCTGGCTCTCGACCGGATGACGAAAATCCTCGAGTTCGACGAGCGCAACATGATGGTCACCGCCGAACCGGGGGTAAGGACAATTGACCTGTACAACCACTGCGCCGCCAAAGGACTGTTCTATCCGCCCGATCCGGCCAGTTGGAAGTTCTCAACCATCGGCGGCAACGTCGCCGAAAACGCCGGAGGCATGCGGGCCGTCAAATACGGCGTGACCAGCAACTATGTCATGGGCCTTGAGGTCGTCCTCGCCGACGGCCGCGTCATCAACACCGGCGGCAAGGCGATCAAGAACGTCACCGGTTATAACCTGACCAGCCTGTTCACCGGCTCGGAGGGCACTCTCGGCATAATCACCAAGGTGCTGCTGCGCCTCATCCCCATGCCCAAGGCCCGCAACACACTGCAACTGATGTTCCCCTCGCTCGACAACGCCTGCGCCACCATCCACGGCATGCTCCAGGCGGGGGTCGTGCCGGCGTCGGCCGAACTGATGGATAAAATGAGCATCCAGGCGGTCGCCCGCCACCGCAAAATGGACATCGACCCGGCCATCGAAGCGTGCGTCATCATCGAGATCGACGGCGAAGACGAGGCCGCGCTCGCCAAGCAGGCCGGCCAGATCGAGCAGATCGCCCGCGGCTTCGGAGTGGCCGAAGTCCGCATCGCCGCCTCGGCCAAGGAAGCCGACGACATCTGGGCCATCCGCCGCGGCCTGAGTTCGGCCGTGGGCGCAATGGCGCCCACCCGTCTCGGCGAAGACATCTCGGTGCCGCGCGACGCCTTCCCCGAAGTCGTCCGCCGCATCAAACAAATATCGGAAAAGCACGCCATCCCCATCGTCGTCTACGGCCACGCCGGCGACGGCAACCTCCACCCGTCCGCCCTCTGCGATCTCAACAATCCCGGCGAAGCCGAACGGGTCCACAAGGCGGTCGACGAAATCTTCGCCGCCGCGCTGGCCGTGGGTGGCACCCTGTCCGGCGAGCACGGCATCGGCATGACCAAGCGCCGCTACATCGCCGACGCCCTCGGCGAGGACGGCGTCGCCGCCCTCAAAGCCGTCAAACAGGCCTTCGACCCCAAAGGCATCCTCAACCCCGACAAAATCTGGTGACCGAAGTGAGCAAGGAGTCTGACATGACAACGAACAACACCTGCTACCTGTTGAAGGAAGTCAAGGATATCGTCACCCAGTGCGACCGCTGCGGTACCTGCCTACCGGTCTGTCCGTTGTTCGGCGTCAAGGACATCGAGGCGTCGAGCGCCCGCGGCAAGAACAACATCGCCCGCGCCGTGGTCGAAGGCGGCTTCAAGCCCAACGCCAGCGTGCTCGAGGCGACGAACTTCTGCCTGCTGTGCCGGACCTGCATCGACAACTGTCCCAGCAAGGTCAAGACCGACGAGGCCATGATCGCCCTCCGCCAGTACATCACCGACCAGAACGGCGGGCCGGGCGCCAAATACCGCGCCCTCGGCGTCATGATGAAAAAGCGTAACCTCGTCAAGCTGTCCGCCGGCGCGCTCAAAGCGGTCCGCAAGCTCGGCCTCGGCGGCCTTGTGCCTTTCGGCATGGCGCCGGCCCCGTTCACCCGCGAGCAGTACCTGTCCCGGTTCGCCGGCCCCGCGGCGCTGGCCGGCGCGGCGCCCGCCGCCCGCGCGGCCGTCGGCGGGGATGCCAAAGTCGCCTATTTCCAGGGTTGCGGCATGCGGATGATGTTCCCCGAGGCGGTGGCCGACACCCTCGCCGTCCTCGGCGCCGTCACCGCGCCCCGCCAGGTCGACAACGCCTGCTGCGGCCTGCCCCACCTGGCCCACGGGCTGCGGGAAGACTTCCTCGCCCTCGCCAAAGATAACATCCGCCTGTTCGCCGACGCCGATATCGTCGTCAGCGACTGCGCCAGCTGCGCCGGCACCCTCAAGCACGTCGGCGCCTACTTCGCCGGCGACCCCGAGTGGCAGGAGGCGGCCAAGGCCTTCAGCGCCAAGATAATGAGCCTGTCGGAATACCTGGTCAAGGCCGGCTACAAGCCGCGCCAGCGTTCCGCCGCCAAGGTGACTTTTCACGAGCCGTGCCACCTAGGCCGCGGTCAGGGAATCAAAAAAGAGCCCCGCCAGCTCTTAAGCGCGGCGGGGGACTTCGTCGAAATGGCGGGGGCCGATACCTGCTGCGGCGGGGCCGGGTCGTTCCACACCGACTACCCTGAGGTCGCCGCCGCTATCCTCGAAAAGAAGAGGGCCAATATCGAAAAAAGCGGCGCCGACATCGTCGTGTCCGAGTGCCCGGTCTGCCTGGTGCAGTTGAGCAAGGCCGCGGCCAAGAGCGGCGGACGCTTCAAGGTCATGCACATCAGCCAGGTTCTGTGACGGGCGCTACCCGGCGTCCGTAAGGCGAACCGGCCGCGCGGGCAAGTCGGCGCGGCCGGCGCGTTTCTCAGGGCAGCTTGCGGACGATCTGCCGCATCCCGTCGAGGGCGTTGTTAAGGCGATCGAGATCGTTTTGACTGAGATTGGCGATCATTTCTTCATACATGCCGATCGCTTCCCGTTTGTGAGTCGCGAGAAAGGCCTTGCCGGCAGGGGAGATGCGCACCTTGACCACCCGCCTGTCTTCGGGGGCGGGTTCCCGGAGAATTAGGCCGGCGGCGGCAAGCTTATCGACGAGGGGGGTCAACTGCTGCTTGGAGATGAGCACCTCGCGGGCCAGCTCGGTCATGGTGAAGGATTCCCTGTCAAGCATAGTGAAAAGAACATGCATCTGCATCGGGCTGAATTCTTGCTTGACTAGTCGGGCAGCGTGGCGGACCAATCTCTTTTTGAGGAGGAAAAACAAGTCAAACAGTTGCTCGGCGGTTTCCACCCGGTTCATGAAGGCGCCCCCTCACCGTTTTTTCTCGTTGACAAGCCACTGACGCAAGCATTAATATGTAATATATAGTAAACATATCTTAATAATAAATAATTATTTAATATTTACCACCAGTTTAGCATAAACATTGACAAAAGTCGATAACCGCTGGCAAACTTGCCGGAGCCTTTATAAATAAGGAGGATTATCCATGCTCAGAGTTATCAGCAAGCGCAGCAGCTACGTCGGCCTGGTCGCCGCCGTGCTCGTGGCGGCCGCGGTCGCCGGCTGCGGCGGCAAGCAGGCCCAGCCGGCCCAGGCGGTGGCCGTCAAGGCGACCCAAGTCGTCAAGCGGGACACCCCGGTTACATACGAGTATGTCGGCCAGGTGATCGCCAAAAACGAGGTGCAGATCAGGGCCAAGGTCTCCGGCAACATCATCGCCAAGATGGTCGAAGGCGGTGCCGCCGTCACCGAGGGGCAGCCGCTCTTCCAGATCGACCGCCGCCAGTACGAGACAGCCCTCCTAAGCGCCCAGGCGACCCTCGCCCAGTCGGAAGCGACGCTGGCCAACTCGCGCCTCGACTCGATGCGCTACCAGAAGCTGTACGCACAGCAGGCGATCGCCAAGCAGGCCCTCGACACCCAGTTGTCGGCCGAGTCCCAGCACGCCGCCGTCGTCGCCGCCAACCAGGCGCGCGTCCAGCAGGCGGCCAACGACCTCGGCGATACCCTCGTCGTCGCCCCCTTCGGCGGCCGCATCGACGTCAAGGACCCGGCCGTCGGCAGCTACGTCACGGCCGGCTCAACCGTCCTGGCGACCATATCCACCGTCGACCCCGTCTTCGTCCAGTTCAGCCTCAGCGAATCGGAATACCTGAAATTTACCCGCATGGGCAATGTCAGCGCCGCCGGCGAATGGGGCAAAAACCTCACCCTGCTGCTGAGCGACGGCAGCAAGTATCCGCTCACCGGCCAAATCGAACAGGTCGACCGCGGCTTGAGCACCGAAACCGGCACCCTCACCATCAAGGCGTCGTTCGCCAATCCGCAGAAAATCCTTATCCCCGGCATGTTCGCCCGCATCGCCGCCCAGGGCGAAATGCGCCCCGGCGCGCTGCTCGTGCCCGAACGGGCCGTGCAGGAGATGCTCGGCAAAACCTTCATCACCGTCGTCGCCCAGGACGACAAGGCCGAATCGCGTCCCGTCAAGATGGGCCCGAAGGTCGGCACCATGTGGATCGTCGAGGAAGGTCTGGCCGAAGGCGACCGCATCGTTGTCGAAGGCTTCGCCAAGGCGCCGCCGGGCACACCCCTCAAGGTGACGATGATTTCGCCGGACGACATCAAGCCAGCGGCGAAACAATAGGAGGTACCCCGTGGCTAAATTCTTTATCGACCGGCCGATCTTCGCCATCGTGCTGTCGATCGTCATAACGCTGGGCGGCCTGATATCCGCCTTCAACCTGCCGATCGCCCAGTACCCGCAGATAACGCCGCCGCAGGTCAGTGTCAGCACGTTTTACGCCGGCGCGAATGCCGACGTCATCGAGCAGACGGTCGCCCAGGTCATCGAGCAGCAGGTCAACGGCGTCGAAGACATGATCGCCATGCAGTCCACCAGCTCCGACAACGGCTCGTACTATTCGCTGAACGTCAAGTTCCAGCTCGGTAAGAATCCCGACCTGGCCACCGTTCAGACCCAGAACCGCGTCGCCCAGGCCAACGCCGCCCTGCCCGACGACGTGCAGCAGGCCGGCGTCACCACCTTCAAAGCCTCTCAGGACCGGGCGCTGATCTTCGCCCTTTACTCCCCCAACGGCACTTATGACAAGACCTTCCTGAAAAACTACGGCAGCCTGAACTTCGTCGACGACCTCAAACGCGTCAAGGGCGTGGGCGAGGTCAGCGAATTCGGCTCCGACTTCGCGATGCGCATCTGGCTGCAGCCGGACAAGATGGCCCAGCTCAAGGTCACATCCGCCGATGTCGCCACCGCCATCAAGCAGCAGAACATCCAGGCCCCGGCCGGCATCGTCGGCCAGCTGCCCTCCAACCCCAACCAGGAGCACCAATACAGCCTGCGGGCCAAAGGCCGCCTCACCGAGCCGGAGGAATTCGCCAACATCGTCGTCCGCTCCCAGCCCGACGGCTCGTTCATCCGCGTCGGCGACGTTGCCCAGGTCGAGCTCGGCGCCAAGGATTACGGTTTCTTCTCCGACCTCGGCGGCCAACCAACGGCCGGCTTCTCCATCCAGCTCAGCCCCGACGCCAACGCCCTCGAAACGGTCGCCAACTGCATCGCCGTCATCGAGGAAGCCGCCAAGCGCTTCCCCAACGACATAAAATACAAGGTCGTCGTCGACAGCGCCGAGTATGTGCGCGAATCGATGGAAGAGGTGGCCTGGACCTTCGCCGAGGCGATCGCGCTCGTGCTGCTCGTCGTCTTCGTCTTCCTCAAGAGCTGGCGGGCCACGCTCATCCCGATGCTCGCCGTGCCGGTATCGCTCGTCGGTACCTTCGGCGCTTTCCTCCTCCTCGGCTTCTCCATCAACACCCTCACCTTGTTCGCCATGGTGCTGGCCATCGGCCTGGTCGTCGACGACGCCATCGTCGTCATCGAGGCGGTCGAACATCACATGCGCTACAACGGCCTCAGTCCGCGCGAAGCCACGATAAGAGCGATGAGCGAGGTTCAGGGTCCGGTCGTCGCCATCGCCTTCGTGCTGGCGTCGGTCTTCATCCCCGTCGCCTTCCTCGGCGGCACGATGGGCGTCCTCTACAAGCAGTTCGCCCTCACCGTCGCCGTGTCCATGGGCCTGTCGGCCCTTGTCGCCCTGTCCCTCACCCCGGCGCTGTGCGCCCTGCTTCTCGAGCCCTACAACCCCAACGCCCACGGCGGCAGGATCGGCCTGGTGCTCGAAAAATTCAACGACTGGTTCGACAGGATGGTCGAGCGCTACGGCGGCGCCCTCGCCAAACTCTTCCCCAGGGCGCGCCTGGCCATCGTACTCCTCGTCGTGCTGCTCATCCTTACCGGCGCCCTCTTCCGGGTGCTGCCCTCGTCCTTCGTCCCCGACGAGGATCAGGGATTCGTCATCACCAGCGTCTCGCTGCCGGAAGCGGCCAACATGAACCGTACCCGTGAGGTCATCAACAAGGTCGCCGACAACATCAGTGCCCAGCCCGGCGTCGAGGCAGCCATGGCCATCGCCGGCTTCGACCTCCTCAGCGGCGGCCGTAAGCCCAACGTCGGTGTCGTCTTCACCAAGCTGGCCCCCTGGGACGAGCGAACCACGAAAGAACTGTCGATTGACAGCCAGATCCAGAAGATTTTCATGAACAACGCCGCCATTCCCGAGGCGACAATCCTCGCCTTCGCCCCGCCGGCCCTGCCCGGCATCGGCACCACCGGCGGCTTCACGATGATGATCGAGGACCGTGCCGGCTCAACGCTGGACGAGATGGACAAAGTCTCCAAGGAATTTGTCGCCGCCGCCCGTAAGCGTCCCGAGATCGGCATGATCTACTCCTCGTTCAGCAGCAACACCCCCGGCTACGAGTTCGAGGTCGACCGCGAGAAGGCCCTCAAGCTCGGCATTCCGGTCAGCGACGTGTTCAGCGCCCTCCAGGCGTACTTCGGCGGCGTGCAGATCAACGACTTCAACCGCTTCGGCCGCTCCTACAAGGTCGTCATGCAGGCCGAGCCGCAGTTCAGGAGCGATGTCGACGCCCTGCGCTTCTTCTACGTCCGCACCAGCGCGGGCACGATGGTTCCCCTCAACAACCTGCTGAAGCCCAAACCGGTCAACGCCCCTTCGCTTATCAAACGCTTCAACAGCTACCGCGCCATCCAGATCGGCGGCAACCCCGCCCCCGGTTACAGCTCCGGCCAGGCACTCGCAGCCCTGGAGGAGGTCGCCAAGGAAACGCTGCCGACCGGCTTCGCTTTCGAATGGGCCGACCAGAGCCGCGAGGAGAAAATCTCCGGCAGCAAGGCGCCGCTGATGTTCGCCCTCTCCATTCTGTTCGTCTTCCTCTGCCTGGCGGCGCTGTACGAAAGCTGGACCGTTCCCTTCGCCGTCCTGCTGTGCGTGCCCACCGGCGTGTTTGGCGCCTTCCTCTTCCAGTACGGGCGCCACTTGTTCAACAACCATATCAACAACAACATCTACATGCAGATCGCCCTGATCATGCTCATCGGCCTGGCGGCCAAGAACGCCATCTTGATTGTAGAGTTCGCCAAGGTCAGGGTCGACAAGGGGATGGCCTTCATCCCCGCCGCCATCGAGGCGGCCAAGATCAGGCTGCGGCCGATCATCATGACCTCGCTGGCCTTCATCATCGGCTGCATCCCGCTGGCCATCGCCAGCGGCGCCGGCGCCGGCGCCCGCAACGCTATGGGCACGGCGGTCGTCGGCGGCATGTTCGCCGCCACCTCGTTCGGCATCTTCATCATCCCGCTGCTGTTCGTCATCGTCGAGCGCTCGGCGGAGAAGTTCAAGGAGCTCAAGCGCCGCAGGCGGGAAAAGAAAGCCGCATCCAGAAGCTTGTAAAGAATAACAAACATAAAAGCCGCCAGCCCGATTTGGGCTGGCGGCTTTTGGTATCTTTATCTTACTCGTATCGGAGCGCCTGGATGGGGTCGAGCAGGGCGGCCTTGCGGGCCGGGTAGAGCCCGAAGAACAGGCCGATCAGCACCGAGAAGCCGAACGAAACGATGATCGCCGCCGTGGAGATGACCGGCTTCCAGCCGGCGACGGCCGAGATGGCGAACGACGCGCCGACGCCGAGGACGATGCCGGCCACGCCGCCGACCACGCCGATGCTCACCGCCTCCACCAGGAACTGGAGGAGGATGTTGCGGTACCTGGCTCCCAGAGCCTTGCGGATGCCGATCTCCCGCGTTCTCTCCGTCACCGACACCAGCATGATGTTCATGATGCCGATGCCGCCGACCAGCAGCGAGATGGCGGCGATGTTGCCGAGGAGCAGGGTGATCGTGCCGGTCGTCTCGCTGGCCGTCTGCATCACGCTCACCAGGTTGCGGACGGTGAAGTCGTCGTTTTCGTCGGCCTGCAGCCCGTGGCGGGCTCTGAGCAGTGCGGCGATGTCGGCCTGGACCTGGTCGATGACCTCGGGGCTGGCGGCCTGGATGCTGATCGCCTGGATGTAGGTCACGCCCAGCAGCCGCTCCTGGGCGGTCGTCAGCGGCACGAGAACGGTGTCGTCCTGGTCGCCGCCGCCCATCGACTGCCCCTTGCTGGCCAACACGCCGATGACGGTGAACGGCGACTTGTTTATCCGGATGGTCTGGCCGACCGGATTGGTGTCGCCGAACAGGTTGGTCGCCACCGTCTGGCCGATGACCGCCACCCGGCTCCTGGTATCGAGGTCGCGACTGGTGAAGAACGAACCGCTCGCCACCTCCTGGTTGCGGACCGGCAGGTACTCGGGGGTCGTGCCGGTGACCGACGTCGTCCAGTTCTGGTTGCCGGCGACCAACTGGTAGCCCCGGCTGACGCTGGGGGCGACGTAGTTGACGCCGCCGACGCTGCGGGCGATAGCCTGGGCGTCCTTGTAGGTGAGGGTGATGGCCGAGCCGGCCGCCTGCCGCGACCCGCCGGCCGACGAAGCGCCGGGGGTGACGATGATCAGGTTGCTGCCCAGGCTGGCGATCGAGTCCTGCACCTTATCGCGCACGCCCAGGCCGATGGAGATCATGGCGATGACGGCGCCGACGCCGATGATGATGCCGAGCATCGTGAGGATGGAGCGCAGCTTGTTGGCCACCAGCGCGCTCCAGGCGATGGCGATGCTTTCTCTCAGCATAGCGCTCACTCCCTCCGGTCGTCGCGGACGATCAGACCGTCGCGGACGTGGACCACGCGGCGCGCGTGCTCGGCGATGTCGGGCTCGTGGGTGACGAGGATGACGGTGCGGCCGAGGTTGTTGAGGCTGCGGAAAATCTCCATGACCTCGTTGCCGGATTTGGTATCGAGATTACCGGTCGGCTCGTCGGCCATGATGATCGTCGGGTCGTTCACCAGCGCGCGGGCGATGGCCACCCGCTGGCGCTGGCCGCCCGAAAGCTCGTTGGGCAGGTGATGCATGCGGGTCTCAAGCCCGACCATGGCGAGCGCTTTGGCGGCCCGCTCGTTCCGTTCCGCCTTGCCCACCCCGGCGTAGACGAGCGGGAGGGCGACGTTCTGGTGGGCGTCCATGCGCGGCAGCAGGTTGAAGCTCTGGAACACGAAGCCGATCTTCTTGTTGCGGGTGATGGCCAGCTCGTCGTCGCCGAGGGTGGCGACCTCCTGGCCGTCGAGCATATACGAGCCGTGGGTCGGCCGGTCGAGGCAGCCGAGGATGTTCATCATCGTCGACTTGCCCGAGCCGGAGGGGCCCATGATGGCGGTGAACTCGCCCGCCCCGATGACGAGGTCGACGCCGGCGAGGGCGTTCACCACCGTATCGCCCATCTGATAGGTTTTTCTCACATCAGCCAATGCTATCGTCAAATAAATTACCTCCTCGGCCTAGCGGACCATCATGCCGCCGCCCCGCTGCTGTTGCTGCTGCGGGGGCTTGGGCTGGGAGACGACGACCTGATCGCCGTCCTGCAGGCCGCCGGTTATCTCCACCCGGTCCTCGCTGGAAAGGCCGGTGGTTACGTTGACGTTCGTCGCCTGGCCATTCTTCATGACGACCACGTATTGCTGGTTCTTGTTGGTCTTGACGGCCGACATGGGCACGGTGAGGGTATTCTTGCTCTCGCCGACGGCGACCGACACCCTGGCGGTCATGGTGGGCTTGAGCTCCCGGTCGCCGGCGTCCACGTCGACGATTACGCCGTAATAGACGACGTTCTGCTGAATGGTAGCCTTCTGGGAGACGCTCGAAACCACGCCGGTGAATACCTTGCCGGGGTAGGCGTCGACCGTGAAGGTCGCCTTCTGGCCTACGGTCACCTTGCCGATATCGCTCTCGTCCACCTGGGTCTCGATCTGCATCTTCGAAAGGTCGGCCACCGTCAGGATGACCATCGGGTTCGAGAGGCCCTGGGCGACCGTCTGGCCTGCCGGGATGGGCTTGCCGATAACCACTCCGTCGATCGGGGCGCGGATGACGGTGTCGTCAAGCTGGGACGAGGCTTCGTCGTAGTTGGCCTGGGCTACCTTGTATTCCATGCGGGAAGCATCGAGCTGCTGGTCGGACACGGCCCCGATCTTGTTGAGCCTGCTGTTGCGCTCGAAATTGGCCTGAGCGTTGGCCAGGCGTTCGCGGAACTGGGTAACCTGGGCCTGCAAGCGGCTGTCGTCGAGGACGACCAGTACCTGGCCGGTCTTGACGACGTCATTCTCCTGCACTTTGGTTTCCTTGATGAGGCCGGTGATCTTCGAACTGACGTCGACCATGTTCACCGGCTTGATGGTGCCGGTGGCCGACACGACGGAGGTCACGTCGGCTCTGAGCACCGCCGCCGTCTGGACATTGCCGGCCGCCTTGACCTTGTTGTTCGCCTGCCAGGCCAGCCCGCCCTTGACGGCCACCGCCAGAACGATGGCGAGGAGAACCCATTTATTATGCTTAACGATTTTTTGCCAAATTGCCTTCATTCCGGCACCTCCGGGTTATTTTGCTATTCCACCGCCAGGCCGGTGGCCCTGGTCAGTTTCGCCTTGCTGACGTTGAAGTCGTACAGCGCCTGGTAGTAGTTGGTCCGGGCCTGCGCGAGGGCCAGTTGGGCGTCGATGACGTCGATGTTGGTGCCGACGCCGGCGTCGTATTTCTCGCGGGCGATGCCGAGGTCCTCTTCGGCCTTGGCGATGGCCACCTCGGTCGTGTCGAGGCGCTTCTCGGCCTCCTGCATCGATAGGTACTGCTGGCGGACCTCAAGCTCGACGGCGTCGGTCGTCTGACGGGACTGTTCCTTGGCCTTGCTCAAGCTGGCGCCGGCCTGCCGGACCTTGGCCTTCGTCACCCCGGCGTCGAACACGTTCCAGTTGGCGGCCAGGCTCACCGTCCAATCGCCGCTGTTCTCGGGGAACGCGGAATCACTCCAGCCTTTCGACGCGCCGAAGTTCACGGTCGGCAGGTTGCCGCTCTCGGCCACCTTCACGCCGCTGTCGGCCATGTTTACGCCGGCCTCGGCCTGCCGGATCTCCGGCCGCTTCTCGCGGGCCAGGGCGATGCTGTCGTCGAGCGACTTGTCATACTGCTCGTACTTCAGCGCGTCGGTCAGGACGATGTCGTCCACCTGATCGACGCCCATTACGTTCTTAAGGCTGGCGAGGGCGAGTTCGTAGTTATTGCGGCTCTTGATCAGGTTCTGCTCGGCGTTGGCCAGCTCGACCTCCGAGCGGAGGATGTCGGCCTTCGCCACCAGCCCGACGTTGAATTTCGCCTGGGCGGTCTTCAGATGCTGCTCCAGGTTCTTGACCGATTCCTCGTTGACGGTCACGAGATTCTTGTTCTGCAGGACGGCGAAATACGCGGTCGCCGCGTCGAGCCGCACCTGCTGCTCGGCTTTCGCCACTCCCAGCTCGGCGCTTTTCAGCCCTTCCTCCGCCTGGTCGACCAGCTCCTCGGTCCGGCCGCCGTTGTAAAGCTGCCAGTTGAGCCGCAGGCTGTTGCTAACTCCATCGCTGGCCGGGGCGTAGCTGGTGCCCGGCTGGCGGCTGTAGGTGCTGCTCAGCGACAGCGTCGGCCAGCGGCCGGCCGTGGCCTCGTCCACGCCCCAGGCGGCGCGGTCCTTGTCGGCGTCCGCCATCTTGAGGGCGGGGTTATTGCTGACGGCGGCGGCGATGCTGTCCTTGAGGGTCAGCTCCTGGGTAGCCGCCAGCGCCGGCGGCGCGTTCAGCAGCAGAACGGCGGCGAGCAGGGCCGCGGCGGATCGGTTCTTGTAACGGAACGGCATATCCATTCCCCCCTGTTGTTCGCTGATGTATGTGGCTAGGAAACCATATAGAGCAATTCTAGCCGACCAGTTTTAGTTTTTCTTTAGAACCGGGGGTGGTAAATAGTATAAACCAACCTCTTCACCTCACCGGCAGCGTCACGGTGATCGTCGTACCCGCGCCCACCGCGCTCTCGGCCCGTATCTTCCCGCCGTGGCTCTCGACGATCCAGCGGGCGATCGCCAGGCCGAGCCCGGCGCCGTCCTCGCCGCGCGAGCGGGCCCGGTCGCCGCGGAAAAAGCGGTCGAAGATCCGCGGCACGTCGTCCGGCGGTATCCCGGCGCCGGTATCGGCGACGGTCAGAACAGCCTGACCCGCCTGTCGGCGACAGGCCACCGTCACGCTGCCGCCCGCCGGGGTATACTTCACGGCGTTATCGAGCAGGATGACGAACAACTGCTGGAGACGCTCCTGATCGGCGCGCACCGTCACGCCGTCCGCGGCCGCTACCCCGAGCGCCACCCCTTTCTGCTCGGCCAGCGGCCTGAACTGGTCGGCCGCGGCGGTCACAAGGCCGTCGAGCCGTACCTCCTCGGCCGCGAGCTCCGGCTGGCCGGCGTCGGCCCTGGCGAGCGTGAGCAACGTGGCCACCAGCCTGATCATACGGTTGGTCTCGCGGACGACGTTGGTGATGCGGACACTTTCCTCCTGGACGGTGCGGTCCGGGTAGCGGAGGAGGAGTTCGGCGTTGGCCTTGATCACCGCCAGCGGCGTCCGCAGCTCATGCGAGGCGTCGGCGACGAACTGCTGCTGCTTTTCCCACGCCGACCGCACGGGCACCAGAGCCCGCCTGGCCAGGAAGTAGCCGGCCACCACCGCCGCCAGCATTCCGGCGGCTGCGGCGGCCAGGATAATCACCAGCAGCCGTCGCAGCATCGCCGCCTCCGAGTCGACAATCGCAACAGCCACCACATCCGTGACGGCGAACGTCCCCTCGGGCCGCGCAAGCGCTTCCCCGCCGCCCTGGTAGGGCACGGAGCGGGAGCGGTAGATGTGGTCGCCGGCTTTACGCATCTGGGGCTTGCCCGGCTTCGCCCCCGCTGCCACCGCTCTCACGGCCTCGATATTATCGACCGGGTAAAAATTGACGACCCGGCCGTCGGCGTCGCGGACAAACAAAAAAATCCGCGGGTCGAAAGCGGCCGGGCGGCTGAAGACCATACTCGGGCGCCCGCCGGCCACACGGAAGGCTTCGAGCCTGTCGCGCATCGCGTCGTCCACCTCGTCGAAGAGTTGGTAGGCGACGAAGCCGTACAGCGAGCCGCCGAACGACACCAAGACGAGAAAAAACACAAGCGAGTTGAGAATTGTCAGCTTGCGGAGCGTCTTCCGGAACATGTTATTTTTCCTTCAGCATGAAACCCGCCCCGCGGACGGTCTGGATGACGGCGTCGCGGCCGAAGGGGGCGAGCTTTTTGCGCAGATAATGGATGTAAAGGTCGACGATGCCGTGAGTGGTGTCCGATTCGAACCCCCACACACGGTCGAAGATTTGCTCGCGGGTGAGGATCTGTTCGCGGTTGAGGAGCAGGAACTCCAGCAGCTCGTACTCCTTAACGGTGAGGTGGAGGGCGGCGTCGGCCACGAAAGCGTCCTTCGTCTTAGGGTTGGCGGCGATGCCGCCGTAGCGGAGCTCCCCGTCCGCACCCACCGGCCCGCCACGGCGCAGCAGGGCCTTGACTCTTGCGAGCAGCTCCGGGACGGCGAACGGTTTGACCAGATAATCATCGGCCCCCGCATCGAGCCCGGCCACCTTGTCGGCGACGCTGTCCCTGGCGGTCAGCAGCATGATCGGCGTGCGGCAGCCGTCCGCCCTCAGCCGCCGCACGACATCCAGCCCGTCCATCCCCGGCAGCATCACGTCGAGGATAATCAGGTCGTGCACTCCCTCGCGGGCGTGATAAAGACCATCGTCGCCGCTGGCCGCCTCGTCGACCGTGTAGTCGTCCTCCTTCAGCACGGCCACGATAGCCTCCCGCAGGGGGGCATCGTCTTCCACCACCAGAATTCTCATCGGCACACCTCCGCCGTTTCTAATCTTAAGGTTACACCCGGCGGCTGCTCTTATACCCTCACAACCAAGCGACGCCAGGGACAAACGAAAAAAGAGTATCTCGCGATACCCTCGGGTGGCGGAACGTGCGGTTGTTCGGCCGTGTGCGCGGCTACAGGAACAGCAATTTGTACAGATAATAGGTCAGGGCGCTGGTCGCGCCGCTGGCCGGGATGGTGAGCAGCCAGGCGAAGACCATCTGGCGGGCCGTAGTCCAGCGCACCGCCGTCACCCGCTGGGCCGAGCCCACGCCCATGATCGAGCCGGAGACTACATGGGTCGTGCTAACCGGCAGATGAAGGAAGGTGGCGCCGAAAATGACGAGGGCCGAGTTGAGGTCGGCGGCGAAGCCGTTGATCGGCTCCATGCGGAAGATGCGCGTGCCCATCGTCTTGATGATCTTCCAGCCGCCGGCGGCCGTGCCGAGGCCCATGGCCATGGCGCAGGCCAGTTTGGTCCATGTCGGCACCTCCAGTGAGGGGATCTGGCCGGCGGCCAGCAGGGAGAGGGTGATGATGCCCATTGCCTTCTGGGCGTCGTTCGAGCCGTGGGAAAAGGCCATCAGGCTGGCCGACACAAGCTGCATCCGTTTGAAGCCGGTGTTGAGGAGGCCGGGTCCCAGGCGGCCGAAAATCCACAGCAGGAGTATCATCACAAAATAACCGGTGATAAGGGCGATGACGGGCGACAGGATCAGGGAGAGAACGATTTTCTGGATGCCGGCGAATTTGAGGGCATAGAGACCGCGCCCGGCGATGACCGCGCCCATCACGCCGCCGATCAGCGCGTGGGACGAACTCGACGGGATTCCCAGCCACCAGGTGAGGAGGTTCCAGAAAATCGCCCCGACGAGCGCGGCGATAATCACCGGCTGGTCGATGAGCTGCGCCGACTTGACGATGTCGCCGCCGATGGTCTTAGCGACCCCGGTGCTCAGGAGCGCACCGAGAAAGTTCAGGGTGGCTGCCAACCAGACGGCATGATGCGGGGCCAGAGCCCGCGTCGAAACCGACGTGGCGATGGCGTTGGCGGTGTCGTGGAAGCCGTTGATATAATCGAAGGCCAGGGCGAAAATAACTACTGCGTACAGCCACCACAAGTCAGGCATATTTCAGCACTACCCTTTTCAGAAGCTGGGTGATATCTTCGCAGATGTCGAGGGTATCTTCCAGGCTGGTGAGGACTTCCTTCCACTTGATGATCTCGATCGGGTCGCAGCCCTCGCGGAAGAGCTTGGCCATCTCCCGGCGATAGAGGACGTCGCCCTCCGACTCCAAAGACACGATCCGGTTGCAGCGGGCCTCGAGCTTCAGGTGCTGCTTCTTAAGCTCGCTCAGGTAATTTATGCACTTGACCACCTGAGTGATGCTGGTGTGGACGAGGGAGACCAATTCGCGGACCTCGGGCGAAGCGGCGCCGACGTTGTACATGTGCATCTTGTCGACAATTCCCTTCATTGCGTCAACGAGGTCGTCCAGTTTCTGGGCGAGAGCAAAGATATCTTCGCGGTCGAAGGGGGTGATAAAGGTTTTATGGAGCTTTTTGAGGATTTTTTCCACAAGTTCGTCGGCCTCTGCCTCAAGGCCTTCCACTTCGGACAGGATTTCGCCGAGCCGCTCCTGTTCCTCGAAGGCCTTCACCATCGTATCGCTCGCCTTCTTGGCCAGCGCGGCATGGTCGGCCAGAAACTCGAAAAACTTCTCTTCTTTGGGCTTCAGACGAAAGGCCACGGTGCGTTCCTCCCCGCAAGATTCTTAAACACTTTGATTATAGCATATACTTGTGTGCAATATAAGAGTACCGCCGGAAGGCGGAATAATCGGACAAATTTCGGTTTTTTTCGAGGCTTCGCGGGCGAAACGGCGGATTATCTTGTAAAAAAGGATATCCATCCCAGGCGGCGAATTAAGCTAATCACGGGTTAGGCACTGGCGGCGCCAAAGACGATGAATTCCCGCTCCCGGCTTAGTGTACCCGCAAGTATCGGACATAGTACTTGGCAATTCTTTGGCGCAAAGACACCGCTGCGGCTGTTTTTGCGCTGCTTCGTTTACGCGCCGGCTTGATGCCGGACAGGGCGGGGATAATAATCTTCGGGGCCGAAGTCGCCGCCGCGCAGTCACGCGGCTTATCGTCCGACAATCCGCGGCCCAAAGAAATGTGGGGGTCAGTCAAAACAATGGCAAGTGTATCCGATCGGTTAAGCAACCTTCCGCTGGGCAAATTTCACTGGCGGCTGCTCGTTCTCACGATGGTCGGCTGGGCGTTCGATTCGATGGACACCGGCATCGTCGCCTTCGTGCTTGCGAAGATGATCGAAACCTGGGGACTCACCTCGACCCAGATCGGCTATATCGGCAGCATCGGCCTGGTGGGCATGGCCTGCGGCGCGGCGCTGTCGGGCCGGCTGGCCGACATGATGGGGCGCAAGAAGCTCTTCGCGGCGACCCTTGTTGTCTACAGCGCGGCCACCGGCCTGTGCGGTCTGGCCTGGAGCTACGAATCGCTGCTTTTCTTCCGCTTCCTCGTCGGTTTCGGCGTCGGCGGCCAGTTGCCGGTGGCCGTCACCCTAATGAGCGAATACTCGCCCGCCCGTCACCGCGGCCGCATGATCGTGCTGCTCGAGAGCGCCTGGGCCATCGGCTGGCTGGCCGCCGCCGTCATCGCCTATTATATTATTCCTCAGTACGGCTGGCAGATAGCCTTCTATATCGGTTCCTTGCCGGCGTTATTGGTCTTCGTGCTGTGGCGGACGGTCCCCGAGTCGGTCCTTTACCTCGTCGACAAGGGACGCTACCAGGAAGCCCACGAGCAAGTCGCCGCCATCGAGCGCGAGCTTGGCGTGCCGGTGGGCGAACCGCCCAGTGCCGCCGAAATCGCCGCCCCCAAGGTCAAGTTCGCCTTCGTCGACCTGTGGAAGGGGCAGTATCTGCGGCGGACGATCTGCCTTTGGATACTGTGGTTCGGCATCGTCTTCTCCTACTACGGCATCTTCACCTGGCTGCCGTCCCTGCTCGTCAAGAGCGGGCACACCCTCATCCGCTCGTTCGAATTCGTCCTGTGGATGACGCTCGCCCAGATACCGGGCTACTTCACCGCCGCCTACCTCGTCGACCGCATCGGCCGCAAAATCACCCTTTCCTCCTTCCTGGCCGCCTGCGCCGTATGCGCCTATTTCTTCGGCATCGCCCAAACAGGCACTGAGATCCTCGTCTACGGCTGCCTGCTATCCTTCTTCAACCTCGGCGCCTGGGGCGTCGTCTACACCTATTCGCCCGAGCTCTACCCCACCCACGCCCGCGCCAGCGGCGTGGGCTTCGCGGCCGCCTTCGGCCGCGTCGGCGGCATCTTCGCCCCCAGCGTCGTCGGCTGGATAATGACCGGCCCGGATAAGTTCGCCCTCGTCTTCACCCTTTTCACCGCCGTGCTCGTCGTCACCGCCCTCAACGTCTTCGTCCTCGGCGAGGAAACGATGCACAAATCGCTCGACGAACTGAACCGCTGACAACTTGACCACAACGCAGGGAAGCAAGGTGACCTCCTTGGACAAGGAAAACCTACTCCTCGTCATCAAAGGCGCCGGCGACCTGGCCACCGGCGTCGCCCACCGCCTCTTCCGCAGCGGTTTCGCCGTCGTCATGACCGAACTGCCGCAGCCCACCGTCATCCGCCGGCCGGTCGCCTTCGCCGCCGCCGTCTTCGACGGCCGCACGACCGTCGAAGGGGTGACGGCGGTCAGGACCGAGCTTGAAGACGCCGCGGCTGTAACCGGCCAGGGCCTGGTAGCCGTCGTCGTCGACCCGCGGGGCGAGGCCGTGAGAGCGATTAAGCCGTGGGCGGTAATCGACGCCATCCTCGCTAAACGCAACACCGGCACCAGCATGAGCGACGCGCCGGTGGTCGTCGGCCTCGGGCCGGGCTTCGCCGCCGGCCGGGACGTCGGCTATGTCGTCGAGACGGCCCGCGGCCACTACCTCGGCCGGGTGATCGAACAGGGCGAGGCCCTGCCCGACACCGGCGTTCCCGGGCTTATCGGCGGCTACGGCAGCGAGCGGCTGCTGCGCTCTCCCGCCGGCGGCGCCTTCCGGGCGGCGCGGGCCATCGGCGACACCGTCGCCGCCGGCGAGGCGGTCGGCCATGTCGCCGGCCTGCCCGTCACCGCCGCCATCGGCGGTATCCTGCGCGGCCTCATCCACGACGGCCTGGCCGTCGCCGCCGGCCAGAAGATCGGCGACATCGATCCGCGCGGCCGGTCCGAATATTGCTTCACCATCTCCGACAAAGCGCGGGCGGTCGGCGGCGGCGTCCTCGAAGCGCTGCTTGCCGCCCGAACCGGGAAATAAACGGAACGGGAGCGAATCCTACGGATAAAGAACTCGCACTGCTGCTGGACGCCGCCGACCGCGGCGGGGTCGTCCAACTGGCGATACTGGTCGCCGCGCCGCCCGATCATGCCGCCGCCGTCGGCAGGATTGTCCTCCTGCACGCCGACGGCCGTATCGAAGGCGAGCTGGGCGACGCCGGGCTGACCGCCCGGGTCGCCGCCGAATTCGAATACAGCCGCTGGCCGGGTCCCTGCCTGCGGACCGTCCCGTACGGCGGAGGCGAGTACCGGCTGTTCTGGGACGCGCTCGGCCACGACCGCTTCCGGACCGTCATCCTCGGCGGCGGCCACATCAGCAGGCCGCTGGCCGCCATGCTGGCCCTCGTCGGCCACGAGATCACCATCGTCGACGACCGGCCCGACTTCGCCGACCGCCGTCATTTCCCTCCGGGGACGGAGGTAGTCTGCAGCGGTTTTCGCCCGTTCATGGACACCTTCACCGCCGACGCCGCCACCGCGGTCGTCATCGTCACCCGCGGCCACCGGCACGACCTCGAATGCCTGCGGGCCGCCCTCGGTCAGCCAGCCGCCTACATCGGCATGATCGGCAGCCAGCGCAAAGTACAGTCCGTCTTCGCCCTGCTCCGCGAGGAAGGGGCGGACAGGCGGCTGCTCGCGCGGGTGCGGGCGCCAGTAGGCCTTGACATCGGCGCCGAGGGGCCGGCCGAGATCGCCCTCAGCGTCGCCGCCGAGATCGTCGCCGTCCTGCGGGGCGCCGACGCCAGACCGCTCAGCGAACGGAGGGAAGGCGATGGATAAAGGGCTGCTGCGCATCATCGGCGAACTCGCCGGCAGGAGAGAGGGGGCGGCTCTCGTCACCGTCGTCGCCACCCACGGCTCGACGCCCCGCAAGCCGGGCGCGGCCATGGTCGTCGCGCGCACCGGACGCATCTGGGGCAGCATCGGCGGAGGCTGCGGCGAGGAAGAAGCCAGGCGGCGGGCCCTCACAGCGCTTGACGAGGGCAGGTCGCGCCGCCACGAACTCCTCCTCGACAACGCCGTCGCCGCCGACGAAGGCATGGCCTGCGGCGGGGCGATGGAAATCTTCATCCGCGTTTTCTAGCCGACCGAGCCCCTCCTTAAAGAAGCGGCTTGCGCACGCATCCCGGGGGGTACAAATTTCTCCCTCGCCGGCGGCAATTGTTATATACATGGCGATCCTTTTCCGGTAAGCTGGTAAAAAGCAAAGCTCATTCACGGAGGTGCGATATGAAAACCGTCGGCCTGATCGGCGGCCTGAGCTGGGAAGCGTCGCGCGAATACTACCGGATTATCAACGAGGAAGTCAAGGAAAGGCTGGGCGGGCTCCACTCCTGCCGGTGCCTCATGTACTCCGTCGACTTCGCCGTCGTCGCCGATCTGCAACACAAGGGCGAATGGGAAAAACTCACCGCTCTGATGATCGACGCCGCCACGCGGGTCGAGCGGGGCGGGGCGGAACTGCTTATCATCTGCGCCAACACCATGCACAAAATGGCGGACGACATCGCCGGCCAAGTCGGCATCCCGCTGCTCCACATCGCCGACGCCGCGGCCGAAGCCGTCACAGCCCGGGGCCTCCGGAAAGTCGGCCTGCTTGGCACCCGCTTCACCATGGAAGGCGACTTCTACCGCACCCGCATAAAAAATAAATACGGCATCGACGTCATCATCCCCGATGTCGTCGGCGTTGGCGTTGACGTCATCGCCACCCGCGACTTACTTTGAGTCGGCCGGCGTCTCGGTAAAAAAGCAGTTGAGGATCATCAGCATGGCATGGGTTTGATGCTGTTGCACGTCAATGCGGACGACGGCGGAATCGCGTGACGCGCTGATGCCTCCGAACGACTCGGGCTGCACTCGCCGCAGTGATTTCAGCAAGGGATTGAAATCTTGGTAGGGGCCGCCGTATTGCAAGGTAATCAGCTGGTTGGTGATGCGTTCCGCAGTCTCCTGGAGTACGGCCATGCTTTTGGTGTCCTGGCGTACCTTGGCAACGCGCCACGCGCCGACCAGCCCCTCGACAGCATACGCGGTGTTGCCTTGCCGGTATTCGAGCTGGTTGTCATACAGCAGCCACCAGGACATGGCCAGGGCAGCGTCAGCCGCCAAATCGGCATGCGTTGTCCAGCCGGCCTCCAGGTATTCGGCGCTGGCCATGCATCCCCACTGGTAAAATCCCTTAGTCAATTTTGTGTCGCCGCCTGGCCGCCAGCAGACGACCGTGTACTTGGCGATCAGGCGCGGCAGGGCGTATTCGATTCTGGGCAGCAAATCCGTCCGACCAAGATAGCGTGCGGCCTTGCAGTAGGCCAGCAGCGCCTCGCCGTCATAATATGGGCTGGCGATAGTTTCCCGAAAACCGCTCGGCGCATCGTACGACCGGGCCCAGGAACCGTCCGGCATTTCCATGGATTGCAAGTACGTGATGTTCAAGTCGAGATAAGTCTGGTATCGGTCTTTGACCTCCTTGGGCAGCGAGATGCCTTGGCCGCGGAGGAATTCGATCAGGCTGAGGCAGTACAAGGCGACGGTGCCGGTCTTGATGTTCTCCTCGCCTGGGTAGACCACGGTCGATTCACCGGTCGGTAGGACAGTCATGCAGCGTGCGAAGAAGTCGAGTCCGAGAATTACTCCTCGCCGGGTTGGCTCGTTGCCGCGGTCGCGGTTCAGGCTGGCCAGCCCCCACAGGGCGCCGGCCTGCCGGACTTGGTTGTCGTCCTCATAAACTTCGTCACTGGCCATGTCCTTGCCGTAGATGAAGGAGCCATCCGACTTTTGTTGATTGAGATAATACGCCCGGGCTGCTTCAATTGAGCGAACCAGGACTGTTCTGGTCAACGGCGGCGGTGCTGGTTGCGTTTGCCAATAGTCCTGCGCGGCATACGGTCGCAACAAGTCCCCAAGTCGCTTCAAGTCATCGTCGCCGTAGCCGAACATGGCGAGCATTAAAAGGAACGGCGCTATTGCCTTGGACAGCATATTATTGCGCATAGTTTATTCTCCGGACCTACAGGTCGTCGTTGGTTTGCAGCATTTTGCGATAATGGTTAAAGACGTCTT
>JALHDI010000271.1 GCA_022839045.1 Sporomusaceae bacterium | reverse complement strand
TTCCTCTCCACAACGGATTTTCACGTCCCGCTTCTCCAGTTGACGGATGCACCATGCCGCCCAATCCCAATAAATTTCCTTGTGCGGCGGACGGCTTGCCGAACGGAGTTGACCGCCGGGGGAGGCTTCCTTTTCGAAAATCTCGACCTCGTACCCCCGGCCGGCGGCGGCCAGCGCGGCGGAGAGGCCCGCGGGTCCCGCCCCGATCACCCAGAGACGCTTCGATTGGGCGACCGGAACCGGCGCCCCCAGATATTCCCTGCCGCAGGCGGGATTGAAGGTGCAGGTCACCGACTTCATCTCGAAGCTCAACCGTTCGATGCATCCCTGGTTGCAGGCGACGCACCGTCGAATCTCCGTGAAATCCCCGGCCTCGGCCTTTGCAATGAAGTCGGGATCGGTCAGATGCGGACGGCCGAAGCTGATCAGGTCGGCAGCCCCCGCGGCGAGCGCCTGCTCCGCCGTCTCCGGCCGGTTGATCCGGCCGACGCCGATTACCGGCACACCCGCGGCCTCTTTAACGGCTCGTGCCCGGAAGAGGTTGAATCCCTCCGCCGTGTCCATCGAAGCGATGCTGAGATTTCCCGGCGTGGAGTAGACGCCCACCGAGCAGTGGATCACGTCGGCGCCGGCGGCCACGAGTCGCGGGGCCAGGCGTTTCATGAATTCCAGGTCATAGCCGCCGCGGATCAATTCGTCCGCCGATACCCGGATGACGATGGGAAAACCGGGACCGGCCGCCTTCCGGACTTCCGAGAGGATCTCCAGCACAAAGCGCGAACGGTTCTCCTCCGAGCCGCCATAGAGATCCGTTCGGTGGTTGGAGAAGGGAGAGAGGAACTGGTTGAGCAGGTACCCGTGGGCGCTGTGGATTTCCACGGCGTCGAACCCCGCTTTTTTCGCCCTTGCGGCCGCACCGGCGAAGGCACCGATCACGTCGGCGATCCGCTCGGAACTCATCGCTTCGCAGGGTTGGCCGAGGACGGCGCTGGGGATGGCGGAGGGGGCTTCCGGGACGGCGCCGGCCGCCTGTTCAAAAGTCTCCCGTCCCGCGTGGTGGAGCTGGAGCGCAATCTTTCCGCCTTCCCGATGGATCGCCGCCGCCAATCCGGTGAGGCCGGGGAGGAAGGAATTGCTCCACGCGCCGATCTGGTTCGGGAATGCCTTGCCTCGCGGATCGACGGCGCAGATTTCGGTGATGATGAGCCCCGTGCCTCCCTGTGCCCGCCTTGCAAGATAGGCGATCAGGCGGTCGCTGATCGTGCCGTCGGGATTTCCGTAGCCGGTCCCCATTGCCGGCATCACGGCGCGGTTCTTCAGCGTCATGCCGTTGATCGTGATGGGGGTAAAGAGACGTTCCAGTTTCATAACACCTCCCGAGCGGTTGCTTCTGGTGTCTCCCGGAGCCGCCGGTTTGGGATGACCGGGGCGGATGCTTTTTGCCCCTCTGATCACATACACCGGTCGGGGGGAGAGCCGATTGTATCTAAGAGATGAATCATCAAAACCCTTACCAAAAGGGTGATGATACGATCGAGGAAGTACGGTTACGGGGCCAGCAATTGAATAGCATTGGGGATGATCGTCCGTCAAGCGGAA
>JALHDI010000270.1 GCA_022839045.1 Sporomusaceae bacterium | reverse complement strand
GCTGTTGATGCCGATGACGAGGCCGTCGGCGTTGACGAGGGCGCCGCCGGAGTTGCCGGGGTTGATGGCGGCGTCGGTCTGGATGAGTTTGAAGCGGCGCTCACCGATTTCGATGGAGCGATTGAGGGCGCTGATGACACCGACGGTGACGCTGCCGCGGAATTCGTTGCCGAGGGGGGTGCCGATGGCGATGGCGGGTTCGCCGACCATGAGGGTGTCGGAGTCGCCGAAGACGGCGGCCGGCAGGCCGGTGGCGTCGATTTTGACGACGGCGAGGTCGGTGACGGGGTCGGCGCCGACCGCGCGGCCGGTGAAGGTGCGGCCGTCGGCGAGGGAGACGGTGAGTTCCTGGGCGTTTTCGACGACGTGGTTGTTGGTGACGATGTAGCCGTCGGCGGTGATGATGACGCCCGAGCCGGTGCCCTGCTCGACGAGGATCTGGCGGTTGAAGAAGTCGCGGACGTAGCCTTTGTTGGTTATGCCGACGACGGCCGGGCCGACGGCCTGGGCGGCGCGGACGACGGGGGTGTTGCGGGCTTCGGATATCTGGGCGTGGGCGACGGGGGGCATGATGGTGTTCTGGGGCGGCTGGGCCTGGGGACCGGGTTTGGCGAAGAAGGGGACACCGTAGCCGAGGACGAGGCTGCCGCCGATGAGGGCGCCTAAGACGGCGACGATGAAGTAGGGAGCCAAGCGTTTGTATAGCTGTTTCATCCCGTATCCTCCTTGCGGTTATTTCAGGCTTGATGTCTGATCGGGGTAGGTGAGGGAGAGGGTTATGTCTTTGCCGAGCTGGCAGCCTTGTTCGCCGAGGATGCCGGCGACGGTGGCTTCGGCCAGTTCGGGGCGGTTGTTTTCCTGGCTGAGGTGGGCGAGGAAGACGTGGCAGTGGCTTTTGCGCGGCAGGCGGGCCAGCGTCCAGCCGGCGTCGGTGTTGGCGAGGTGGCCGCGGTTGGAGAGAATGCGCTGTTTGAGAAACCAGGGGTATTTGCCTTGTTTGAGTATGTCGACGTCGTGGTTGGCTTCGAAAACGAGGGCGTCGGATAGGGCGAGGCCTTTTTTGACGGTGTCGGTGACGAAGCCGAGGTCGGTGGCGAGGCTGCATTTCTGGTGACGGTGGAAGAAGCTGAAGCCGACCGGGTCGGCGGCGTCGTGGGAGAGGCTGAAGGGCTCGATTTTGAGCTTGCCGATGTCGAGGCCGGCGGGCAGGTCGCGGCGGCATTCGCCGGCGACGCAGGCGCCGATGCCGTCGGCGTCCATGGCTTGCCAGGCCGCGGGCCGGGCGTATATGGGGAGGCGGTATTTACGGCTTAAGGTGGGCAGGCCGGCGACATGGTCGCGGTGCTCGTGGGTGACGAGGACGGCGGCGAGGTCTTCGACGGCTGTGCCGACGGCGGCGAGGGCGTTTTTGATCCGCCGGCAGCTGATGCCGGCGTCGACGAGGATGTTGGCGCCGGCCATCCGGATGAGGGTGGCGTTGCCGGCGCTGCCGCTGGCCAGGACGTGTATCTGCATGACGAGCTCCTTTTACAAGATGCTGTGGCATTATATGTTATTCGCGACAAAAAACCACAATTCCTCTTGTCAGAAGCTGGATTG
>JALHDI010000269.1 GCA_022839045.1 Sporomusaceae bacterium | reverse complement strand
AGTGGTATTTCATGTAGCCGATCATCGTTGCCCCGAGCGCGATGATTCCCAACAGAGCGGTGACAACGACCTGCGCAAACAGGGCGTAATTGAAGGGGCTTCCATCGAGGAGGGTCGGGTACCAAAGGAGGATCGGCGCCGTGACGAAGACGTAGGGAATCATGAACCCGGCCGAGGAGAGGCGAAAGGCCGTGAGCCCCGTCCGGAAGGGATCGGCCCCCGAAATACCCGACGCGGCGTAGGCCGCCAGCGCGACTGGCGGCGTGACGTCCGCCAGCACGGCAAAGTAGAGGACGAACATGTGTGAAACCAGGGGAGGGATCCCGAATTCCATGAGGGCCGGCGCGGCGATCATCGAGGCCACGATGTACTGGGCCGTCGTGGGGATCCCCATCCCGAGGACGAAGCAGGAGAGCATCGTGAAAAAGAGGGTAAAAAAGAGCGTCAGCCCCTTGCCGCTCAGCAGGTGCAGCAGGTCGAACTGGAGGATGCCCGCCGTCGCCCCATGGGCGAGGTTGATCACGGTGGCGGCAAACTTAAGCCCAAGCCCTGTCAGCGTCGTGCCGCCTACGATGAAGCCCACGCAGGCGCAGGCGGCGCCGATCGCGATCGCGTTTTTCGTTCCCCACTCGAGGGCGCTCAGGATGTCGGGAACCCTCATCTTGCTGTCCTTGTAAAAGACGCCGACGACGACCACCAGAATATTCGTCCAGAAGGAGGCGAGGTAGGGTTCGACACGGGCGAGGAACTGTGCGGCCAGAATCAGCGAAATTCCCAGCGATGCGATCCAGGTGCTCCGGTGGCTGTGGCGAAAGGTAACGGCCAAGCCCGCCACGAGGACAATCCCCCAAAGGGACGCGACCGGGAGCGAATGGAGAAGCGGATTAATCTCGAAGAGGATCGACGGAATCGAGAGGAGGACTGGAATCAGAAAGGCGATCGTCCGGGGGTGAATCTGGCCGATTGCCACCGTGAGGATGATTCCCCAGAAGGCGGCTAGGAAAGGGCTCCGGCCGGAGATCAGCAGAAAGACGATGATGATGAGCGGCGCGACGAGCAGACCCCGCTGCTTGAGGACGTCCAAAACCCGTGGCAGCATCTCCCGGGGCAGGCCCAGCAGACCAAGCTTCAGGGCCTCGAGATGAACCATCCAGCCGACGGCCAGGTAGAAAAGCAGGGCCGGGATCACGGCGGCGGCCGCGATCTTGATGTAGGGGATCCCTAGGAAGTCGGACATGATGAAGGCAGCGGCCCCCATGATCGGCGGCATGAGCTGCCCCCCCGTGGAGGAGGTGGCCTCAACCGATCCGGCGAAGACGGGCTTGTACCCAACCTTTCGCATCATCGGGATCGTGAAGGAGCCGGTGGTGACCGTGTTGGCCACGGAACTGCCGCTGATCGAGCCGAACATCCCGCTGGAGACGACGGCCACCTTGGCCGGTCCGCCCGCTGTGCCGCCGGCGATCGCCATCGCCAGGTCCATGAAGAGCTGCCCTAAGCCTGTCCGGGAGATGAACAGGCCGAAGAGGACGAAATGGAAGACAAAGGTGGCCACAACACCCAGTGGAATGCCGTAGATCCCCTCCGTGCCCAGATACAT
>JALHDI010000268.1 GCA_022839045.1 Sporomusaceae bacterium | reverse complement strand
GCCGGGAGTGCCGCCGGTCTGGCCGACGTTGTGCATGGCCCACAGATTGTTGAACAGCGCGTCGTTCGGCGGCGCCGAGGGTTGAAGTTCGTAGTTAGGCTCGACATATTCGATCCGGTCTGTCCAGGCGCGGTACTGCGCGATCGCCGTCGCCATGGCGGCAGCGTCGTCAGCGCCGGCAGGCAGCTGCACGAGCTGGACACCTGTGAAGGCCGAGGTCTTCACCACGGTCGTGCCCAATGCGGCATGCGCGTCTTCCACCGCCTGGGCGCTGACGCCAGGCTTGAACTTGACGATGAGCTGGCCAGCGCGATGCGCCCGCTCCAGCATCTCGCTGATCGGTTCCTCAGTCGTCCGATAGCTGCCGGTCTCCTCGCCATACGGTGCTGCTGCAGCCTCGCTGGAGGACAACGACGTGCGATGGTCGCGGTAAATCTGCGACGCCGGCAAGGCCGAGCCGTAGACGCGGATATTGTCAATCGCGCCGACCAGGCCGTCACCGATGTTGAACACCGGCCCAGTCATAACGCCGGCCACGATGCCGTCGCCAAAGGCGGGACAGGTGAACTGCTGCCGCAGGTCTTCACGCTCGACCACTGGCATGCCATTGACATACAGGGTGAGCAGGCGCGCGTCAGCGTCATAGCTGGCGGCCAGGTGCGTCCATACGCCGGCCTCGATAGCCAAGCCGGCAACGTCGTTTTCAGGGATCCGGAACGCGGTTGCAGCAGGGCCGTTCGGCGTGAACGATGCGTACGGCATGCCGGACGCAGTCCAGCCGAGTTCGAAGTTGACGCCGTTCGCGGAGACTTGACGCTTGAACAGCGTCACCGCACTGATGCTTTCAGGCTTGACCATGGCCATGACCGTCCAGCTCGGCAGGGCATGGCGCGCCTGCGGCGGGATGGTCAGCGCCGTGCCGTTCAGGACGAGATGGCGCAGCACCGGGCGGGTGTTGCTCAGCGGTCGCAGCGGATCAGCGGCGAAGCTGTCCTTGTCCGGACGCCGGAACATGCCGTCCACGGGCGAGCCGTCGGCGTGCAGGCCATACACTTCTTCGTAGTCGCTGTAGCCGTCGCCGTCGGAATCGACCAGGCGCGGATCAAGCCCAAAGGCCTGCTTCTCGCCATTGGTCAAGCCATCACCGGCGATGGCCAAGGCGTGGAAGTCAGCATTGCCATTGACCGTGTTGTTCGGCACTGTGCCAGCCAGGTATTCATACAGGTTGGTGAGGCCGTCGCCGTCCGCGTCGCCGTCTGCGTCGTCAACGCCATAGACATTTTCAAACCAATCGGGCATGCCGTCGCCGTCCGCGTCGTCAATGTCACGGAAGGCCAAGGCGTCGACCGTGCCCAGCCAGCCAGCCACGCCAAACAAGTCGGCGGCAGCCGGATTGGCCGCATAGTCGGCCCAGACTTCAGCATACGTCTTGTTCACGGCCGTTCCGGTGCCGTCATCATACGTGACCTCGGCTGTGCTGTTGAGGATGGCGTCGTTGACCAACGCCTCCGGCGTGATGACCACGCCATAGTCGGCGGCTGCAATCGCGTACGTCTTGGCAGTCTTCCAGCCAGGATGCGCGAAGTCTTCGATCGTCATGCCGCCGTCGTC
>JALHDI010000112.1 GCA_022839045.1 Sporomusaceae bacterium | reverse complement strand
CGCAGGTGCCGGAACATATGCCGTTTGAAATCCGCCATTTCCACCACTCCTATTATAGCCACAATATATAGTCATGGGAAGAGGCCAGATTCTGGTCGCTCTTGCGCGGGTAAATTCAGCCATTTTTTCGGAATCAGAAGGATTTATCTCTTGTTTTCTCCCTCTTTCAGCCATTTTTCTTTACAATGAATTCTTCATGTCTTGCATGAGCCTGGACAGCAGGCCGCGGGCCCTGCGGATGCCTTGCTTGTGAAGTCTGTAGATATGCGATAGGCTCATGTCGAGGGCTTCGGCCAACTGCCGTGGTTCGCGCTCTTCCAGGTACATGCCCGACAGCACCAGCTGTTCGTTGGCAGGCAGGCGACCGAGGGCGCCGCGGACCTGCTCCACGAGGAAATTTCGTTCGGCCTGGACAGCCACCGCGGGCGCGCCGTCCACCAGCGCGTCCCCCAGGGTCAGGTTGCCTTCCTCCTCCAGGGGGCTGTCGATGTATAGACAGTTGGCCTTGCCTTCGCGGGTGATGAAGTTGATAATGCGGCCGCGGATCCGATGGAAGGCGTACAGGCTGAACGCTACCCCCCGGGTGTGATCGTAGCTTTCCACAGCCTCGATCAGGCCGACGGTGCCTTCCTGAATGATGTCCATGATTGCCGCGTCGTCCGCTTTCCAGCGAAGGGCGGCTTTGAAGACCAGCGGCTGGTAATGTTCGATAAGCCGCCGGCGGCTTTCGAGGTCGCCTGTTTCCTTGTAAGCCTCCCACAGCTGCCTTTCCTCGGCGGCGGCGAGCAGGCGTATTTTCCTGAGTTCTGCCAGATACTGGCTCAACACTTCAATCATCCCCGCTTAGAAAGTAAACCTAGCTTCAACGCCCACCCGCCGGCGGTGATACTCGTCCACCGCCCCGGTCACGCTGAACCGGCGGCTCAGGTCGTAACGGATGAAGGCGCTCGTTTCCTTATGATCGACACCCAGCGTGTAGCTTATATACAGCCGGTCGGTGACGTACTTGCCGATTTCGATGTTGTATACTTCCCGGTCGGCGACCGATGTCGCCGTGCCGTTCGTGGAGCCTGATGTTCCGGAGGTCTGGCCGCTCGTAGTCGTGGTGGTCTCGGTGGTCAAGGTACTGCGGACAAGGCGGAAATCGTCGAGGCCGAAAGAGTTGCGGAAAGCAGCCTCGGCTTCGGCCACAAAGGCTACATGCAGACCTGCGTCGAGGAGGCCCATCAGCTCTTCGCGGCCCAGCCCCGTGTCCCGGCTGCCGCCCGGCATATTCTGCTTGTCCGAATAACGGTTGCGCAACGTGAGGAGCGACAGGATTTGCTGCTGGCTCATCGCCGGTTCGGAGCTCAGGCGGAATTCCATCGTGTCGATCGGACCGCTCACCGCCAGTTTAACTCTCGTGTACTCCAGCTTGGTCTCGGCCGTCAGCTTGATAACCGGCAGGAGCGAACGGAACTTGGTGAAATCGGCGCGGCCGCTGTCGACTCGGAACTGGGTGCGCAGGTAGTTCACCGTTCCCCGCACGGCGTCGAAGTGGCCGGAAGCTGCGGGTGCCGTCGTCGATCCCATGAATTTCGCCTTACCTTCCACCAGCAGGTCATAGAAATACGGGTTATATAGCCTGACTTTATTGGCAGCGACGATATCGAGGTCGAGCCCGATATCAAGGCCGGAGGGCGAAAACTCCGGCACAATGGGTACGTTGATCGTCGTATTTTCGAAGATCAGCTGGCCGCCCAGAACCGGCTTCCCGTTGCTGGAATTGAGGGTGAGGGTGCCTTGCAGCGGTCCTTTGAAATATTTGTGGTTGACGCCCAGCTTGTCCAACACGAGCAGAAGGCGATAATCCGCCAGAGAAAGACCGCTGATGGCGGCCGACCCGGTCAGGCGGTATGACCCTGTGCCCATGCTGCCGTCGAAGGTTATTATATTAATTTTATCACCTTCGAACTGAATATCAACCCCCACTTTCTGAATCGGGTCGGCCAGCGATTTCAGTTTGACGGCTCCGTCCTTCACTACGATGCTGCCGTACAGGAGCGGCTGTGCCAAGGTGCCGCCGATCGTAACTTCGCCTTTGGTCTCGCCGGCGGCCCAGGCGACTTCTTTGCTCAGGAGGGGCATAATGCTGAGGTTGGCCTGCTCCAGGCGCACTTTGAGGTCCATCTGGTCGGCGACGGTCGCCTGGGCTCGCCCCTGCGGGTTCAGCGCCGCCAGAGGAATGGTCCCGTACGCGCTCGCCCGGTACGGGCCTTTGGTGAACATCAGCTGGTTGACGTGGATGCTTCCCTTGTCGAGTATGAACAGGCCGTACAAGGCGTCGAAGGTGGCGTTGGCCACGCCGCCGCCGTCTATCTCCAGCGAAACGGCGGCGTGGGGACTGTAAGACGTTCCCGTTACCTGGGCGGTGAAGGTGAGCTGGCCGCGGGTATCTACCGTGGAATCCAGCCAGGCGGTCAGGAGGCCGGCGTCGAGGGAACGGCCGCCGATCTCGAGGTCGAGCGGTCCGCCCAGCGCCGCGGTACCGCGCGCAGCCAGCACACCGTCGCCCTGTTTGGCGAAAAAGCGGTTGATGGTCACCACGTTGTTCCGGAGGGCGATGTCGGCCTCGATGTTATCGAGCGGATAGTTCTTGATCTTGCCTTTGGTGAGCGTGCCTGTCAGCCACATGTCAGGCTTGGCTACCGTCCCTCCGATGGTCACGTGGCCGTCGAGGTGGCCGTCGATATCTTTCGCCGGGATGTTGAAGATGGCCAGCAGGCCAGCGACACTGCCGTTGTTGGCGCTGAGGTCGCCGTAAATATTCCCGGCTTCGAAGCCTATCCCGCCGGAGAAGGTGAATTTGCCTTCGCCTTGGGAAAACCCGAAGCTCGGCACGGTGAGCTGCTCGCTGTCAACGCTGAGTTCGCCGGCGATATCGCTCAGTTCCTGGCCGTTAAGCTTCAGGCTTGGGGCGGTTATCCCGCCGTTGAAGACCGGCGCGGCGGGGGTGCCGGTCAGCCGCCCGGCAAAATGGGCTCGTCCGGCCACCGGATAGGGGAAGTCGATATGGACGGCGGCAAGGTCGATATCTTTCGCCGCCACGTCGAGACTAAGCCTGTTGTCGGCGGCGATCGTGCCGGCGAAACGGACCTCGGCGCCTAGCGAATTCACGACGAAATCGCGCAGTTCGGTGACGCCGCCCTGCCGGCGGTAGTGGCCCTCGGCCCGCGCGATGAGCTGACCCCGAAAACTCCCTTCGGTCAGCTTGACGCGGCCTTCGGCGGACAGCGCCGCCAAGGGGCCGGATATGGTCAGTTCGTTGTCGACGTTGCCGGTCAGTCTCTCCCCGGGCATGATCAGTTGGACGAGGTTTTCCGCTCTCGCCTGACGGGTGGCGATAGTGAGGTTCAGCTCCCGTGCGCCGGTTAGCCCGACGCTGCCGTTGACCACATGGTGGGTGGGGCCACTCTGCGCTTCCACCTCTTCGAAGGCGAGAGCGCCGCGTGTTACGGTTAGGCCGCCTTTCGCAATCGCGAAGGGCTGGTAAAGCACCCGGCCGTTGTAGGCGGTGAAACGGGCTGCGGCCCGGGGCTCTTCGGTCGTGCCTTCCACCCTGCCTTCCGCGTCGACCGTGCCGGCCAGATCGATGCCCCCCGCCTGCCCGGCGAGAAGGGCGAGCGGTACGCCCTGGCCGAAGAAGGTCAGGGCCAGCCGGCCGTTATCGACCGCTCCTTTGGCGGTCAAGACCCCGCTACCCAGAAAACCCATGGTTATGTAATCGGCCGTCAGCCTGTCGCCAGCCTTGAAGAAGCCGGCTGACAGGGTGGCAAAGGGTATGCCTTCGAGGCTGCCGCCCGCCGCCTGCGCCGAACCGGCCAGCTTGGCGGACGCCAGATTACCCGTGCCCTCCAGGCGCAGGTCGATATCGCCGTGCCCGGATATATTCACTCCGAGGCTGGGGAGGGCAGCCAGATCGAGGCTACGGCCGCTGACCGCCAGGTTGTAATCTTGCTTATCGAGCAGGATTGTTCCTGCTGCACTGACCCGGCCTCCGAACATACCGGCGTCAAGTTTGTCAATCGCCAGGGACGATTCCACCAGCGCGAATTTAGCCATCGCGCCGTTAACCTCCCAGCCGCTCACCTCGCCTTTGTCCAGGCGAACCTCGCCGCTGACCACCGGTTTGGTCGGTGTACCGTCGATGACGGCTGTAAATGAAAGCGGGCCCTTGAGGGGGATATCCCGGCCCAAAGCCGTGGGGTCGAAGCTGCGGGCGCTCGCCGTCAAGCCGAGCACCGGTTCGACGGCATCGGTCGCTATCTTCCCCCTGAGTTCAATTTCCTGGCCGTAGACTTTGGCGGCAATCGGAAACAAAAACACCTGCTTGTCGCTGAAAGCCACGCTGCCTCGCGCCCCGCTCACCGTCAAGCCGGCGACGTCGACGTTCACGCCGTCGAGCTTGGCCTCGCCGGCATAGGTTAGTTCGCCTTTGTCGCGCCGCAGGATGATCTGCGCCTGGGCGATGCGGCCGCCGGCCGGTTTTACGGCCAGGCCGGCCGGCACTAACGCTTCCAGTCCGCTCAGTTCGAGGTTAGATACGCCAGCGGCCAGCATGCTGGCGCCGTCTTGGCTGACGCGCCCAGCCAACTCCAGCGGCGCCCCGTTATAGGTCGCGGTGAGTTGGAGCGCTACATCAGGTTTGCCGGCAAAATCAAAATACGCCCCGATGTCGCTCAGCCGCCAGCGGCCTTCCGGCATGGTGACCGTCACTGCGCCCTTGCTGATGGTTATTTTGCCGCTGAAAGGCGAGTCGCCCGAACGGGTTTTATCAAGCAGGTCGTCGATGTTCCAGCGGCCGTCCGCCCGGCGGTCGAGGTAGATCTGCGGCTCGTCCAGCAACAATTCGCTGACGGCCTCCACAGCGGCGACGCCGCGCAGCAGAGCCAGCGGATCGTATACCACCGTAACCTTTGCTGCCGCGGCGATCAACTGACCGCGATCGTCGCGGACGGCGACATCGTTGAGCAATATCCTGTTAAGCCAGGAGATCTCCATGTTTTTTACCGAGACAGGGCCGCCCAGCGCCTTGGTCAGCTCCGTCTCCAATTTATCGCTCATCCCGGCCATGACGGTTTGGCTTTTGTTCATTATATAAGCGCCGGCCACACTGACAAAAACCAAAGCCACTACAGCCAGTACTATGGCTTTTTGCCGCATATGAGCCTCCCGCATCATAGTCTCAATCTTTGTCTATTTTCGACGCGGGCGAAAGCCTTCCTTTTAAATAGACACTGGTAATAAAATTCAACAACATTGCCTCCTAGTGTTTCCGGAAATTTGTGGATTATTCGCCAAAAGCTGCGGCAAAACGCAAATAGGGCCGGAGCTGTTGCCCCGGCCTCTTTTTTTATTGTTGGACGGCTACACCCATGGCCTTGTCGAGTTCGGCCCTGCTGGTGTTGTAGTCGTACAGCGCCTGGATGTAGTTGGTTTTGGCCTGAGCCAACGCCAGCTGGGCGTCGATGACGTCGAGATTGGTGCCTACGCCGGCGTTATAGCGGACCTGGGCGATCTTGAAATCCTCTTCTGCTTTGTCCACCGCCACCTGGCTCGTCTCGATGCGCTTTTCGGCTTCCTTCATGTTGAGGTAGGCCTGACGCACCTCGAGGGAAACGCTGTCCTTGGTCTGGCGGTACTGCTCGCTGGCCTTGACCACGCCGGCCTCCGCTTCCTTGACCTTAGAGAGGGTGAGGTTGGTGTCGAACAGCGTCAGCGAGGCCGAGAGGTATACCGACCAGTTGCTGTTCTTACTGCCGGGGAATTTGTCGTCGGTCCAGTTGTTGGAACCGTTGAGCGTTACGGACGGGAGAAAGCCGCTGCGAGCGACCTTAACGGTTTCCTGGGCGCCCTTGAGGGTGTAGTCTGCCTGGAGGACGTCCGGCCGATACTGCAGCGCAAACTTGACGCCGTCGTCGAGCGTCAGTTTCGATTGCTCGTATTTCAGCTCTTCCTTTAGCTTTATGTCGGTGTCGAGGGGCAGGCCGACGACGTTGTTGAGGCTGGCTATCGCCACATCGTAGTCGTTTTGGGCGATGATGAGGTTCTGCTGGGCGTTGGCCAGCTCGACCTCGGATCTGAGCACGTCAGATTTGGCGACCGTGCCGACCTCGTACTGCGCCTGGACGTTCCGCAAGTGGGCAGCCAGGTTGTCTACCGATTCCTGTCTGACCTGGAGCAGGTTACGGGTCTGCAGTACCTTGAAGTAAGCGCTGGTTGCGTCCAGCTTGAGCTGCTGCTTGGTCTCGGCCAGATCGAGATCAGCTACCTTGAAGTCGTATTTCGCCTTGCCGATGGTGCCATCTACCTTTCCGCCGCTGTATAGCGACACCGACAGGCTGACGGTGTTGTCAAAATCGTTGGTAGGCGTCGGAGTCGGCGTGAGTGTCGACGGCGCCGACTTGTAACGCGTATCCTTATGGTTGTAAGTGATGGTGGGCCCCTGCCCGGCCTGGGCTTCCCGCACCGCCCACGAAGCCTTGTCCCTATCGGACTCGGCGATCTTCATCTTCGGATTGTTCTTCAGCGCCAAGGCGATGCTGTCTTCGAGCGTCAGCTCCGTAGGCGCGGCCGCGGCGACGGCGTTCATCAGCATCAAACCGCCCGCCACCAGCGCCAGTGTTTTCTTCCCTAGCTTCCGATGCGTCATGGTTACTCCTCCTGACCGTATGTAGCTGCGGCTTAGACCGCAGGCCCGGTTTCCTTTTCACAGGAACAGGAAGTTGACTGGTTAGTCAATTCCATTTTCCATTATAGTGTTTTAAACATGGCGGTGTCAACAGAAAATCTAGAAGGTATGGCGAACGCCGACGTAGGTATTCTGGCTCGGTTGCTTGTTGAGACTGTCGGTCTGGCCGACGATGAAGGTGTGAGGTGCGATCTCATACTGGGTACGCAGTTTGACCCGCACATCGTTGGGGTCGTAGACGTCGAGCGAGAGGCGCAGTTGTTTTCCCAGCTTCGTATCCGCCCCGATCCCCGCCTTGCCTTCGACGATGCCGGCCCGGGCGGCGAAGCTGGCGTCACCCTTGCCGACCTGGAAGTTGGTCTTCTGGTTCTCGCCGATCCCGCTCACGCCGATAACGGCGAAATCGCGCGGCGAGGTGTTGATCCTGATATCGGCGTTGCTCCTGTATTTGTCGGTATGGCCGTTGTGCAGCACTTCGAAGCCTGTCTCGACGCTGACGTTCTCGATCTTGGTCAGCATCTTGTTGGCTTTCTCGCTGACCGAGCGGGTGTTGCGGAGGGTCTCCTTGATGTTTTGGGCCGTCTCCGGGTCGGTCACGATGCCTTCGACCGACGCGGCGATCTTCTCCACCCGCACGCTGGTGTTTTTGAGATTCTGGATGGTTTCCTTCAGGTCTTTGGCTGTCTGGCCGTTGTTGTCGACGGTGGCCACCATCTTGTCGACCCTGGCGGCCACGTCCTTGAGGTTGGCGGACATGTCGCGCAGGTTGCCGACCATGGTGTTGACGTCACGTTCGTTATTGCTGGCCATCCTAGCCAGGGAAGCGCTGAATTCGTTGAGGCGTTCGGTCATTTCGCGGGCGTTGAGGGCGGTAGCTTTCATGGCGTCCTTGACCTTCTCGTCGCCGAGCACTTCGTTGAGGGACTGGATGAGTTTCTGGACGTCGGCGAGCGTCTTGTCGGCCGAGTTTACCAGTTGGTCGAGTCCGCGGGGATCCTCGCCGGCCACGGTGGCTCCCGGCTTCAGGTAGCCCGAGCTATGCCGCGGCGGCACGATATTAATGAATTTTTCACCCAGTAGTCCGTCGGTGCCGATGGTGAATTTCGAGCCTTCGGGGATTTTGATGCCCGGATTGATCCTAAGCTGCACCTCCACCCCCTTGTCGCCAGCATGCACCCCGGTCACCCTGCCTACGTCGACGCCGGCGTAGCGGACAACATTGCCCTCTTTTAGGCCGCCGACCTCGCTGAAAACGACCTGGACCGGGTATCCCTTGTCGCCAAAGGAGATGCCGCCGAGATAAACGATCATATAGCCTAGCAGCAGCAGACCGATCAGCGATATCGCGCCCACCTTGGCTTCGGTGCTAAGATTCACTTTTTCTCGACCTCCTTTTGGCGAATTCGCCGGGTCTGGCCCAGCCGTGGATGAACTGTTGCACGATGGGATTGGCCGATTTCTTGATCTCGCTTACCGTCCCGATCTCGATTATCCGCCCTTCGTAGATCATGGCGATCCGGTCGGCGATGTTGAAGGCGCTCGACATATGGTGGGTGACGACGACCGAGGTCACGTTGAGAACGCGGCGGGTGCTGCAGATGAGGCGGTCGATGGTCGTCGACATTATCGGGTCGAGCCCGGCGGTGGGCTCGTCGTACAGTACAATCTGGGGGTTTATGGCGATTGCCCGGGCGAGGCTGACGCGCTTTTTCATACCTCCCGACAGCTCGCTGGGCATGACGTTCTCCTGGCCGGTAAGACCGACCATCCTCAGTCGCCGCCGCACCGTCCGGGCGATCTCCTCTTCGGACAGCGCGGTGTGCTGCCGCAGGCCGAAAGCCACATTTTCGCCCACCGTCATCGAGTCGAACAGGGCGGAGTATTGGAACACCATCCCCATCTTGCGGCGGATGACATTGAGTTCTTCCTCGCTGGCGCTGGAGATTTCCTGGCCGTTGATCCATATCTTGCCCGCCGTAGGCTTCAGTAGGCCGATCATCAGCCGTAGGATGGTGCTCTTGCCCGAACCGCTGGGGCCGATGATCACCATTATTTCGCCCTCGGCGATGTCCAGGCTGATATTGTCCAGCACCCGCTTGTTGCGGAACGCCATGCTTACGTTGTCGAGCTTGATCATGGCTCCACCCCTAGCGGTACAGTATCAGCGACAGGAAATAGTTGCTGATGAAAATCAGGATCATCGAGGTAACCACCGAGCCTGTGGTAGCCTTGCCGACTCCCTCGGC
>JALHDI010000111.1 GCA_022839045.1 Sporomusaceae bacterium | reverse complement strand
CGACTGTCGACGTTCAAATAAGTCAGCAAAAGCAAAACCCCGTGCTGGGCACGGGGTTTTTGGCGCGGCTTGCCCGCTTAATAGCGGCGATTGTTTTGGGTGAAGCAGTCGCGGCAGTAAACGGGACGATCGTTGCTCGGGCGGAAGGGAACCTGGGTCTGGATGCCGCAGGCCGCGCAGGTGGCATCGTGCATTTCGCGCTGCTGGTAGCCGCCGCGGTTGCCGCTGTTCTGTTGCTTACGGGCCGCCCGGCACTCGGGGCAGCGGCCGGGTTCGTTGGTGAAGCCTTTCTCCGCAAAGAAATCTTGTTCGGCAGCGGTAAAAACGAATTCGGCGCCGCAATCGCGGCAGGAGAGAGTTTTGTCTTGAGCCATATAGTATAGCCTCCTCAAATGTTTTACCCAAATAGTTGATGGAGAATAGTCATTGGGTCCCTATTATTGAGAAGGACTAATGAAAACTCAACGTAGTCTATTGTATGGGCTCTTACACTATACCTTTTATCGGCGTCAGAGTCAAGAAATAGTTGGGCATGATTTTAACAATATTAAGTTGTTGACATGGAGAGAATTAAAAATTAAAAATATTTGCAAGTTAATATTTAATAGTATAAAATATAATAGGTTAAATACTAAAAAAATTAGATTGTTTGATGGCGGGGGCGGGCGTAAAGGGCCGCTCCACGGGATGGAGGTGGTCCGCGAAGCGGGCCCGCGAATTACGAGCGGAGAAAGCACAACGATTGAAAGCAAGTCAAATAAACCGGTTACGATTGCCCTGGAGGAGATAGCCCAGGGTAAGCTCGGCTATTACCGTACAAGGAGCGGCATCAAATAACGGCCAAGTTTTGGCCGCTGGGTCGCATTGAGTCGAAATGAAAAAAATGGTAGGAGAGGAACGGGAAAACAGGGGAATACTATGTACGTATTTGTACGAGGTTAATCATTATCCGAGAGGAGAAAGCATGGGATACGAAAGAGAAAAGTCTCGAAGCAGCGGGGAGGATTGTCAGGAAAGCGGCGAAACCGCGGACCGGGATGACAGGATGAAGCGCCTCGATAAGATGATCGAGGAATTCAAGAAGGCCAATCCGGATAAAAATCCCAAGAGGAATTACCCCGGAGTGTTCTAAGAAAGGCGAGGAAGGGGAGGCGGGGCGAACTGAAAACGTACAGGCTGATGCCGGAAGAACTCGAGGCGTTGCTGTTGGCCGATTTTGGCGGCAAACTCCAGCCGATTGACGGGGCGAAGCTCGCCAAACTGAAACAGCAACAGGCCAGTGCGGCAGCTTATAAGACGCGATTTTTCAGGTCCAAAGCATAACCTATCCCGTGCGCCTGGGACCGAGGACGGGCAGACAGCCGGCGACGAGGCGCCGCGTGCCGGCAGCGAGTGGAGGTGTTCGCGATGGGAAAAGTAATCGACCTCTTCGGACAGAGAACGAGCGACGGTCAGAGCTACGGTCGCGAGATGTTCGAACTTGAGGCTGCCGCCAACGAGCTGTGCGAAGGGGTATGGCACATGATGGTGCCGATGGGCAGGCTGAGGATTAAAGAACTGACGATTGATTCTTCGGGGATTATTTTGAATATCAGGTATAAAGATGAAAGCAACGATGAGAATAATCCGCACTAGGCCTTTTACGACAAGAGGAACAACTGAAGCATTATGACCGGGAAGCCACAAAGACGTGGCTTTTTTTCATGGACCAAACAAAGACCCGCGAGTGTCGCGGGTCTTTGTTTGGTACTCGGCACTTCTTCAGAGGGTGTTGGTGTTCGCCGCCCGGTTAGCGGCATCGACGGCCTGGTCAAGGGTGTGGAGTTCCATGTATTAGTATCGCTGTGCGCCCGCTTATTCATGCGGGCAGAGGGCGGCGAGACAGAATTTGGCTGGTGCTGACGAGCGATAATCGGTGGAAAAGTCCCCACAATATTAATAATGAAAAGCTGCCGGTCATGCTGTGGAGGTGGTCTGGCTCGCTATGACGGAAATACTGATCATCAGGCTGAGCGCTATCGGCGACGTTATCCACTGCACGCCGGTGGCTTCGTCGCTTAAGGCGGCATGGCCGGACTGCCGGATCACCTGGCTGGTGGGCGAGGTCGCCGCCGACCTTGTCAGGTACAACCCGCATGTCGATGAGACGATCGTCTGGTCACGGGAGCGGTTCGAACGGCATCTACGGAACATCGAGCTGCGCAGGGCGGCAGCAATGTGGCGGGATTTGCGTCAGATTCTGGCGCGGCGGCGTTATCACGTCGTCCTTGATGTGCACGGTCTGTTCCTGACCGGGATGATCGCCAGGCTGGCGGAAACGGATCGGCGTATCGGCATGAGCGATACGAAGGAGCTTAACGCGCTGTTCATGGACGAAACGGCACCGCCGCTGGGCCGTCATATCACCGACAGGTACCTGGGGGTGCTGCGGCCGCTGGGCATCATGCCGACAGAGCGGCGGATGACGCTGACCGTGCCGGAGGCGGCCGTGCTGACGGCGGATAGGCTGCTGGGGGAACTGGCCCTTCCCAGCGGCAAGAGGCTGGCGGTGCTGGCGCCGGGGACGACGTGGCCGGCGAAGAATTGGCCGGGTGCTTTGTACGCCCGGATGGCCAGGCTGTTGGCCGGGGATTTCGCCGTCGTGCTGTGCGGTGGCAAGGCGGAGGCGCCGCTGACACGGGAGATCGCGGCGGCGGTCGGCGTGCCGGTGGCGGACGCGGCAGGGCGGACGGGGCTGCTTGAGCTGGCGGCGCTGATGGCGAGGGCGGCCGTGGTGGTGGCGGGAGACACCGGGCCGCTGTATATGGCGGCGGCGGTGGGCACGCCGACGGTGGGCATCTTCGGGCCGACCGACCCGGCGCGGCTCGTCCCGCCGGGGGAGAAAAACACCGCCGTCGTCAGCAGGCAGGAGTGCTCTTTCTGCTTCAAGAGGGTATGCCCCAGGGGGGCGGCCGCGTGCATGCGCGCCGTGACGCCCGAACAGGTCGTCAGGCAGGTGTACGGGGTCACAAGACGGTCGCCGGTGCGGACGCTGCCCGGCGAGCAACGGCGCCCGGGCGTTGGGGACAGGAGCGACTACGGCCCCCGTTCGCGGTAGAACGCTTGCGGATTGTGTCCGGATTACTTCGCCGGCAGTGCCTTCTACGGTGCAGCCGGCAGTTGTTTTTATTGTCTCGCGGC
This sequence comes from Sporomusaceae bacterium, assembly GCA_022839045.1. Next base: position 9,444 of record JALHDI010000111.1, on the reverse strand, counting down.
TTCATCCTTATAAGAAACCTGTATGGAATGGCGGGAGGATTTTTCTGAAAAATGACCGAACTTGGTGGCCAAATAAGGAAAGGGAGGGGAAGGCTGTGAAGATCGCCATCGCCGGCGCCGGCGCAATGGGCAGCCTGTACGGGGGCCGGCTGGCCCAGGGCGGCGAGCAGGTTTGGCTGCTGGATTCGTGGGAGGAACATGTCAGGGCGGTTAACGAGGACGGGCTTATGGTCGTCGCTCCGGAGGGCACCGTCGTGCTGCGTCTGCCGGCGACGACCAGAGCGGAGGATGTGGGTGTCGTCGACCTTGTCATCATCATGGTGAAGGCCAACGCCACGCGTCAGGCGGCCAACATCGCCGCCGGCCTGGTAGGACCGGCTACGATGGTGCTGACGCTGCAGAACGGGCTCGGCAACGCGGAGAAGCTGGCCGAGGTGCTGGGGGCGCAGCGGGTGATCGTGGGCACGACCGCGATGGGGGCGATGATGCTCGGCCCAGGAAGGGTGCGCGACGGCGGCAAGGGCGCGACCCATATCGGCAAGCTCGACGGTCATGCCAGCCGCGAGGTGTATGAAATAGCCGCCACTTTTTCCCGTTCGGGCTTGTATACGACCGTGGCGAGCAACCTTCCCCAGTTGCTGTGGGGCAAGTTGGCCCTCAACGCCGCCCTCAACCCGGTATCGGCGATCACCGGCCTCACCAACGGGCAGTTGGCGGAATGCGACGATTCGGTGGCGGTGATGAAGAAGGTGCTGACCGAGGTGGAGGCGGTGGCGAAAGCCCAAGGCATCCAGCTCCCGTACGATAACCCGCTGGAGCACCTGCTCGGGCTGATGCGATCGACCTGCGACAACCGCACGTCGATGTTGCAGGACATCCTCCGCAAGCGGCCGACCGAGATCGCCGCCCTCAACGGAGAGGTCATCAAGCTCGGCCAGCGCTTCGGCATCCCGACGTCGACCAACGAGACGCTGATCGAGCTTGTGAAAACCGTAGAAAAGAACTATTGAACAGAGGCGAAAAAACGGCCTCCGGTTGCCCGGCGGCCGTTTTTTTATGCCACAATGTGCGAATATTCACAAAACCTATAACTTTTCTTTATTCCACCCCCGGGAATTAGAATTACTTTCCCGGCCGCGCGGCGCTGTACAATAGTAAAAAGACCACTGGTGAAGAAGGAGGGTATGTATGCTGCAGGATTACGGGGCCATCGCCATGCTGATGGCGGTCGCGCTGATTTTTCCCTTCATCCCGCTGTTCGTTTCCGCCTACATCCAGACGAAGAAGCCGACCGCCGAGAAGCTTTCGACCTACGAGTGCGGCGTCGATACCATCGGCAAGACGTGGGTGCAGTTTAAGAGCAGTTATTTCCTCTATGCCCTCGTGTTCGTCGTGTTCGACATCGAGACCGTCTTCCTTTACCCGTGGGCGGTCAAGTTTCAGGTGATGGGAACCTTCGCCTTCGTGGAGATGCTGATTTTCGTGGCCATCCTCGTGCTCGGCCTCTGGTACGCCTGGCGGAAAGGAGCGCTCGAATGGCAATGACGCTACGGCCCGCAGAGGAGAGCGCCGCCCGGGAACTCCTCCGCGAGAATTTCATTCTTACGTCGCTTGACGCCGTCCTGGGCTGGGCCCGCTCCAACTCCCTCTGGCCGCTGACCAGCGGCCTCGCCTGCTGTGCCATCGAGATGATGTGCGCCGCCGCCGGCCGGTTCGACCTAGCCCGGTTCGGCTACGAGGTTTTCCGGCCGTCGCCCCGCCAGGCCGACCTGCTCATCACCGCCGGCACGCTGACCTGGAAGATGGCGCCGGTGCTCAAACGCCTCTACGAGCAGATGCCGGAACCGAAATGGGTCATCGCCATGGGCAGTTGCGCCAGCACCGGCGGACCGTTCGCCGATTCCTATTCCGTCGTTCCCGGGGTGGACTACGTCATCCCCGTTGATGTGTACGTGCCCGGCTGCCCACCGCGGCCCGAGGCTCTTATCGACGGCATCCTCCAGCTTAAGGCCAAGATCGCCAAACCGCAGCTCACCAGGGAGGTAATCCGCTATGGCCGTTAACATCGAACCGGTCCTGGTCCGGTACCTCATCGGCCTGTTTCCGCGGCTTATGGCAACCGACCGGGCCGGGGACGGCCTGACGGTGGTGACCGCGCCGGCGGACGAGGTTTACGCCGTCCTCAGAGCCCTCCGCGACGACGAGCCATTCTTTATGGATACCCTCGGCGACCTGACCGCGGTGGACTATCCCGACCGCCTTGACGTTGTCTATCACCTTTATTCCTCCGCCTGCGGCCATAAGCTGGCGGTCAAGACCAGCGTGGCGAAGGGCGCTGCCGCCCTGCCGTCGGTTACCGGCCTTTGGCCGGCGGCCGGGTTCGCCGAACGCGAGGCTTACGACCTACTTGGGGTGACGTTCACCGGCCACCCGAACCTGACCCGCATCCTCCTGCCGGAAGGCTTCGAGGGGCACCCTCTCCGCAAAGACTACCGCCTGCCGCCGCGGCCGGCGACGAGGTGACGCCATGACCACCCGCACCGAAGTCTATACTCTCAACATGGGGCCACAGCACCCCAGTACCCATGGTGTGCTCCGCGTCATCCTCGAGCTCGACGGCGAGACGGTGGTGAGCGCCACCCCGGAGCTGGGGTATCTCCACCGCGGCATCGAGAAGCTGGCCGAGAGCCGCACCTACGCCCAGATCATCCCTTACACCGACCGCCTGGATTATCTCGCGGCCATGAACAATAACCTCGGCTACTGCCAGGCGGTGGAGAAGCTGGCCGCGATCGAGGTGCCGGAGAGGGCGGAGTATCTGCGCGTCATTATGGCCGAGCTGGGCCGCATCGCCAGCCACCTGATCTTCCTCGCCTCGATCGCCATCGACCTCGGCGGCACGACCGGGATGATGTACGCCTTCCGCGACCGCGAGCGCGTCCTCGACCTCTTCGACGCCGCCTGCGGCGCCCGCATGACCTTCAACTATATCCGCATCGGCGGCGTGATGGCTGACGTGGACGGGGCGTTCCTCGACGGCGCCCGCGCTTTCCTGGCCGATTTCCCGGCAATTATGGAAGAGTATCACGGCCTGATTTCCGGCAACGAGATATTTTACTACCGCCTCAAGGACAGTTCGGTAATCTCCCGCGAGCGGGCGCTGGCCCTCGGCCTCACCGGCCCCTGCCTGCGGGCCGCCGGCGTGGACGCCGACCTCCGACGCGACGAGCCGTACGGCATCTATGACCGGTTCAGCTTCAGGGTGCCGGTCGGCGAAAAGGGCGATAACTGGGACCGCTATATCGTCCGTATGGAGGAGATGGTGGAGAGCGCGTCGATCGTCGCCCAGGCTCTGGACGCGTTGCCCGACGGCCCGGTGATGGCCAAGGTGCCGAAGGCCCTCAAGCCGCCGCCCGGCGAGGTGTATCACCGCATCGAGAATCCCCGCGGCGAGCTGGGTTTTTACATCGTCAGCGACGGTTCGGCAAAGCCTTACCGGTTCCATGTGCGGCGGCCTTCGTTCCAGAACCTCATGGCGGTCGACGAGCTGTGCCGCGGCGGCAAGATCGCCGATGTCGTAGCCGCCCTGGCGACGCTCGACCCGGTGATGGGGGAGGTGGACTGCTAGTGGACGATATGATCGGCACCGCCGGCGTCCGCCAGGCAATGCGCGGGGGGAGGTATAGGGGATGCGACCGTTAATCGAGCAACTGACCGGCGGGCCGGCCTGGCTGGTCGACCTTGCCATGATCGCCGTGCAGATCGGCGCGATCTTCGCGGTAATCATGACGTCGGCGATCGTCCTCGTATACGCGGAGCGCAAGGTCAGCGCCTTCATGCAGATGCGCGTCGGCCCCAACCGCGTCGGGCCGTGGGGCATCCTGCAGACGACCGCCGATATGCTGAAGCTTCTTTCCAAGGAAGATATCCGGCCGCGGGCCGCCGAGCGCCGCGTGTGGGCGCTGGCCCCCGTGCTGCTGTTCGTGCCGGCCGTCGCCGCCTACGCGGTACTGCCGCTCGACGCCGGACTGGTTTTCGCCGACCTCAACATCGGCGTCTTCTACTTCGTTGCCATCTCGTCGCAGGCCACGCTGCCTTTTCTGATGGCGGGCTGGGCCTCGAACAACAAGTACGCCCTGCTGGGCGGGATGCGCACCGTCGCCCAGATGATAAGCTACGAAATTCCGCTGGTTTTCTCCCTGCTCGGTGTGGTGATGCTCACAGGCTCGATGAAGATGAGCGATATCGTCGGCGCGCAGCGGGACTTTTGGTTTATCCTCATCCAGCCGGCGGCGTTCCTGGTGTACGTCATCGCCGCGACCGCCGAGACCAACCGCACCCCGTTCGACCTCGTCGAAGCCGAGTCGGAGATTGTCGCCGGCCCGTTCACCGAGTACAGCGGGATGCGCTGGTCGCTGTTCTTCCTCGCCGAGTACGCCAACCTCGTCGCCGTGTCCGCCATAGCGGCCACGGTGTTCCTCGGCGGCTGGCAGGGGCCGTGGCTGCCCGGCTGGCTGTGGTTCACCGCCAAGGTGGTAATGATGATCTACGTCTTCATGTGGTTCCGCTGGACCTTCCCGCGCATCAGGGTCGACCAGCTGATGTCGTTCGGCTGGAAGGGCCTGCTGCCTCTTGCCCTGGTCAACGTCGTCGTCACCGGGATCGGAATCTATATCGCGCAGCAGTGGAGGGGGTAGCGATGCTCGGCAAAGGACTAATCAAGGGGATGTCGATAACGCTCAGGCGGTTCTTCGGTCGCCCCAACACGGTGGAATACCCCGAGGAGAAGATTGCGATGACGCCCCGCTTCCGCGGCGGCAGCCTCGTCCTCGACCGCGGCCGCTGCATCGCCTGCGGCCTGTGCGCCATGGCCTGCCCGAACGCGGTCATCGACCTGGCTACGGAAACGGGCGAGGACAAGAAGAAACGCCTTACCGTCTACCGCTACCACGCCGGCCTGTGCCTGTTCTGCAACCTGTGCCTCGAAGCCTGCCCGGTGCAGGCCCTGTCCTGGTCGCAGGACTACGAGGCGGCCTGCTACCGCCGCGAGGGTCTGAGCACCGACTGCCTGGCGGCGGGCCAAAGGGGGGATAAGGTTGGCTAGCTGGGTACCAGTCGCCGCGTTCTATCTGCTGGCGGCCGTCGTGCTGGCCGCCGCCGCCGGGGTCGTATTCAAACGCAACCTCGTTCATAGCGCCCTCCTGCTCGCGGTCACCTTTATCGGCGTGGCCGGGCTTTATATCCTGCTGGCCGCCGACTTTTTGGCCGCCGTCCAGCTACTGGTCTACAACGGCGCCGTCGCCGTCATCGTCGTCATCGGCGTCATGCTCACCCAGAAGGGGGACATGAAGAACAGCAACCCGCCCAACCGCATGGGACGCGGCCTACTCGTCGTCGTCGCGCTCCTTGCCGCCGGTATGTTGACGGCCGTGCTGGCGACCGACTGGCCGGTGGTGACCAAACAGGCGCCCGGGGAAACGGCGGCCGCGATCGCCGGTCTACTGCTCGGCGAGTTCGCCATCGCCTTCGAGGCGGCGGCCGTCCTGCTGCTGGCGGCGATGATCGGCGCCATCATCCTGGCGAGAATGTCGATCGAGTTGATGCTCAACGCCGTCAATCTGAACATGGTGGCCTTCTCGCGCTTCATCACTCCCGACGCGTTCGTCGGCCAGCTATTCGCCGTGTTCACGATAACGGTCGCCGCCGCCGAGGTCGCCGTCGGTCTGGCCCTGATCTTCAGCATCTACCGCGACCGCGCCACCACCAGCACCGAAGAGCTGGACTGGATGAAATGGTAAGGGAGGGGAGGCAATGATGAATTTATTGGATACCGCGCTCCAGTTGTCGTGGCTTATCCCCGTCCTACCGGCGGCCGCCTTCCTCGTCATCATGGCCGTCTTCCGAGCCAGCAACTTCTTCAGCGCCGCCGCGGCCATCGCGGCGATGGCCGCGTCCTTCCTGCTGGCCCTCGGCGTTGCCGCCAAAGCTATCCTAGCCGGCTTCACGCGCGAAAACCCGTTCGTGCTCAAGGCTGCCTGGTTCGAGCTGCCCGGCCTCCATATCGATATGGGCGTGCTCATCGACCCCCTCTCGGCGCTAATGATCGTCGTCGTAACGCTGGTGGCGCTGCTCGTCGAGATATACTCCCTCGGCTATATGCACGGCGACGGCGGCTTCCCGCGCTTCTTCGCCTTTTTGTCGCTGTTCGGAGCGTCGATGCTCGGGCTGGTCGTCGCCGTAAATTTCCTGCAAATGTTCGTTTTCTGGGAACTGGTGGGGCTGAGTTCCTACCTGCTGATCGGCTACTATTTCTACAAGATATCGGCCCGCGAGGCGGCCAAGAAAGCGTTCATCACCACCAGGGCGGGCGATTTCGGCCTCCTGCTCGGCATTCTTGCGCTGCAGATAATGCTGGGAACGCTCGACTTCGTCAGCCTCGACGCGCTCATCCCCAAGTATGTAAAGGAGTACGGCGACGCGGCCCTGACGGTCGTCGCAATCCTCATCTTCCTCGGGCCGGTGGGCAAATCGGGCCAGTTCCCCCTCCACGTATGGCTGCCCGACGCCATGGAAGGCCCCACGCCCGTCTCGGCGCTGATCCACGCGGCGACGATGGTCGTAGCCGGGGTGTACCTGGTGGCCCGCGCCTATCTCCTCTTCCACACCCTGCCCGCCGCGCTGGCGGTCGTCGCCTGGGTGGGCGGCTTCACCGCCTTCTTCGCCGCCGCCATCGCCCTGACGCAGCGGGAGATCAAGCGCATCCTCGCTTATTCGACCGTCAGCCAGCTAGGCTACATGATGCTGGCCCTCGGCGTCGGCAGCCTCACCGCCTCGATGTTCCACCTCATGACCCACGCCTTCTTCAAGGCGCTGATGTTCCTGGCCGCCGGCTCGGTGCTGCATGCCCTCCACGACCGGGCCGACATCTTCGCGCTCGGCGGCCTGAAGAAGCACATGCCCCTGACGTGGGCGGCGATGGGCGTCGGCGTGCTCGCTATCGCCGGCATCCCGCCGTTCGCCGGCTTTTTCTCCAAGGACGAGATCCTTGCCGCCGCCGCGGGCGTAAGCCTGCCGCTGTTCGCGCTGGCGACGGTCACCGCCGCCATGACCGCCTTCTACATGGCGCGGATGTTCTTCGCCGTGTTCTACGGCCAGCCCCGCTGGGACGAGGCGCATGAGCATCCCCACGAGGGTCCGTGGTCGATGCGCGCTGTGCTCGTCGTCCTCGCCGTTCTCGCCGTCACGAGCGGGGCCGTCGGCTACTTCTTTCACTTCGGGGAGTGGGTCCGCTTCGGCCCGCCCCACCACGCCGGCATCGACTGGGCCATCGCCGGCACCTCGACGGCGCTGTCCGCCTTGGCCATCGCCGCCGCCTGGCTGCTCTACGGCGCCGGCCGCTGGTCGCCGGACGCCGTGGCCGCCAAGGCCGGGCCGCTCTACAGCCTCAGCTTCCGCAAGTTCTATGTCGACGAGCTGTACCTGTGGTTCGACCGCACCGTCGTCGACGGCCTGGGCCGCTTCCTGGCCTGGTTCGACGTCCGGGTGGTCGACGGCGTGGTCAACGGCTGCGGCCGGCTGGCCGAGGCGGGAGGCGACCGGCTCCGCCGCCTGCAGACCGGCCAGGTCCAGCACTACGCGCTGATTTTCTTTGCCGCCATCTTCCTGCTGGTCGTCTGGATGGCGGCCGCGGGCCCGGCGCCGGTCAAGGCCGCGGTCCTGTTGGGAGGTGAGGTACGGTGAGCGCCGGTTTCCCCATTCTCACGACCATCCTCGTCGCCCCCGTCCTCGGGGCGCTGGCCATCGTTCTCCTGCCCCGCGCAGCCCGGCAGACGGTCAAGTATGTCGCCGCCTTCGCCATGGGCACCGCCCTGGCCCTCGCCCTGTACTGCTACTTCGCCTACGATTTCGCCCGCGGCGGCATGCAGTTCACGGAGAGCGTGCCGTGGGTCCCGGAACTCGGCGTGACTTACGCCATGGGGGTCGACGGCCTGTCGCTGCCGATGGTCCTCCTCACCGTCCTCATCGGCTTTTCGGCCGTGTTCGCCTCCTGGGGGACGGAGGAGCGTAACAAAGAATTCTTCGTTCTCCTCCTCATCCTGATCGCCGGCGTCGTCGGCACCTTCCTGACCCGCGACCTGTTCATCTTCCTGCTCTTCTACGAGCTTGTGGTAATACCCATATACATCCTCGTCATCTTGTGGGGTTCGAGCAAGCGAGTGACCAAGGAATACGCCGGCATGAAGCTGACCATCTACCTGCTCATCGGCTCGGCCTTCCTGCTCGTTGGCGTGCTGGCCCTGTATATCCAGGCTTACCCGCCGGGTGAGCGCACCTTCCTGATAGAGGAACTGGCCTCGGCGGCGGCTCTCGGCCACCTGCCGGAGAGCTTCCAGGTGCCGGTGTTCTTCCTTCTCCTTCTCGGATTTGGTTCGCTCATCTCGATGTGGCCGTTTCACAGCTGGTCGCCGGACGGCTACGCGGGCGCGCCGACCGCCGTATCGATGATTCACGCCGGGGTGCTGAAAAAAATCGGCGGCTACGGCCTCATCCGTCTCGGCATCGCCGTCCTGCCGCTGGGCGCCAAGTACTGGGCGCCGGCCATCGCCGCCCTCGGGGTGGTGAACGTCCTCTACGCGGCTTTCATCGCCATCTCGCAGCGCGATCTGAAGTATGTCGTCGGCTATTCGTCCGTTTCCCACATGGGTTTCGTGCTCATCGGCGTCGCCGCGCTGAACGTCGTCGGCCTCAGCGGCGCGGTCGCCAACATGTTCGCCCACGGCGTGATGAGCGCCCTGTTCTTCGCCTTGATCGGCTACCTGTACGGGCAGACCCACACCCGAAATATGGATGAGATGGGCGGCCTCGCCCACCAGATGCCGTACGCCGCCACCGGGCTGATGCTGGCGGGCATGGCGTCCTTGGGACTTCCCGGCCTCATCAGCTTCGTTCCCGAGTTCACGATCTTCGTCGGCGCTTTCGGCCGCTTCCCCGTCCTCAGCGTGCTGGCCATCGCCGGTATCGTCCTGACGGCGCTTTATACGCTGCGGGTGCTGGCCAACGTCCTCTTCGGACCCCGCCAGGCCAGGTTTGATCATCTGCCCGACGCCGGCGGGCCGGCCCTCGTGCCCCTCGTCGTCCTCGGCACCGTGCTCGTCATCTGCGGCGTTTTCCCCGCGCTGCTGATGAAGATGGCCGGCAGCGGGATCGCACCCCTGGCCGCCGTCCTTGACGGCATCGGCCTGGCGGCGCGGATGGGAGGTGGCCTGTGATGGACCTCAGTCTGCTGACAACCGAGATCGTAACCGTCGCACTCGCCTGCTTCATCGTCACGCTCGACCTTCTCATGCCGGCCGGGGAGCCGCGCCGCGCCCTCGGCTACCTGACCCTGCTCGGGCTGGCGGGCGTCTTCGCCCACACCTTCACGCAGTACGGCCTGAACGCCAG
>JALHDI010000267.1 GCA_022839045.1 Sporomusaceae bacterium | reverse complement strand
ACCTGAAGCTTTTCCAATATCTCGCGGACGGCCGAGGCGGGCACCACCAGCGCGATCAGGTCGGCATCCCGGGCCTGTTCCGGTGAGACCGACCAGGATCCTCCCACCGCTTCCGCCAATTCCGACGCCTTTGCCGGAACGGTGTCAATGATGATCTTCTTCGTATCCGGCGGCAACCGCCGCGCGATCACGGACCCCATTCTCCCAGCTCCGACCACAGCCACGGTTATCGACATCCCATTTCTCCTACAGACCCATGAATCGGGCAGCAATCGTCTTCATGATTTCGTTGGTGCCGGCAAAGATCCGGGTGACCCGGATGTCCCGCCACGCGCGGGCGATCGGGTACTCCTCGCAGTAGCCGTAGCCCCCGAAGAGCTGCATGCAGCGGTCGGCCGTGCGGGAGGCCATGTCCGTCGTCCAGTATTTGGCCATCGAGACCTCGACGACGATGTTCTTCCCCTCCATGTGGTCCGCGATCAGCTTGTCGATGAAGGTCCGGCCCAGTTTGACCTCGGTCGCCATGTCGACGATCTCGAACTGGGTGTTCTGGAACTTGGTCAGCGGCCGGCCGAAGGCCGTGCGCTCCTTGCAGTACTGGATCGTGATCTCCAGCATGTATTCGGCGGCCGCCACCGCGCCGATCGCGCAGACGAGCCGCTCCTGCTGAAGCTTCAGCATCAGCTTCAGGAAGCCCGACCCCTTGTCGCCGAGCCGGTTCGCCTTCGGAATCCGGCAGTCGGTGAAGTAGAGCTCCGCCGTGTCCTGGCTGTGCCAGCCGACCTTCTTGATCTGTTTCCCCTTTTCGAAGCCGGGCGTGCCCGCCTCGACAAGGAAGAGGTCGACCGCTGCGTGCGGGTTTTCCGTGGCCGGGTCGCGGGCCGCCAGGACCAGCAGGTCGCAGTTGATCCCGTTGCTGATGAAGGTCTTCTGGCCGTTGAGAACGATCTCGTCGCCCGATTCGACCGCCGTCGTCTTGATCGCGGCCAGATCGCTTCCGGTGTTCGGCTCGGTCATCGCGATCGCCGTGATGATATCGCCGGAGACGCAGCCGGGCAGGTATTTCCGCTTCTGCTCTTCGGTCGCGAACGACACGATGTACGGAACGATGATGTCGCTGTGCAGCGAGGCGGCCAGGCCCGAGTGATTCGTCCGGACCAGCTCTTCGGTGACGATGACCGAGTAGAGGAAATCCGCCCCGAGACCGCCGTACTCCTCGGGAACGCCCATCGCGAGAAATCCCTGTCCGCCCATCTTCTTCCAGGCCTCGCGCGGGACGATCCCCGCCTCCTCCCATTCCTCGATATGCGGGGTGATCTCGCGCGCGAGAAACCGTTTCAGCGCATCGCGGAACATCCGGTGTTCATCGGTGTATTGCAGAATTTCCATGGCGGCCCTCCCTGGATCCAAAAAAAGCGCTCCCGTTTCCTGGGCATTGCGCTATCCGTTTTCGTAATGTCCCACGATCGAGATCGCGCAGACATTCTGGTGCGGGAAGCCGCCCAGGTTGTGCGTGAGGCCGTAGCGGGGATCCTTAAGCTGCCGCTCCCCGGCACGCCCCAAGAGCTGGAGGTACATCTCGTAGATCATCCTCAGCCCCGACGCGCCGATCGGATGGCCGAAGCA
>JALHDI010000110.1 GCA_022839045.1 Sporomusaceae bacterium | reverse complement strand
ACCCATGGAGGAACAGGAGCGATGCAAACGGCCGGAGGCGTCCTGGGAGGAAGGCCGCGCCAAAAACATCACCTTCATCGTCACCGAGGACTGCCAGCTGCGCTGTAAGTATTGCTACCTCGTCGGCAAAAATCCCGGCCGGCGGATGGATTTGGCCTGCGCCCGAAAAACGGTGGACTATGTTCTCGGGGAAAGGGAGCTGTTCGCCGAGCCGTCGGTGATCTGGGAATTCATCGGCGGCGAGCCGCTGATGGAGATCGAGTTGATCGACAGGATCAGCGATTATATCAAGCTGCGCATGTACGCGACGGGCCACCCCTGGTTCGACTGCTACCGCTTCAGCCTGTCCACCAACGGCCTGATGTACGACGACCCCAGGGTACAGCGCTATATTTTCAAGAACCACAGCCATCTCAGCATCGGGATTACGATCGACGGCATCAGGGAAAAGCACGATATCGCCCGGGTTTTCCCCGACGGGCGCGGCTCCTACGACGCGGTGATGCGCAACATCCCCCTGTGGCTGCGGCAGTTTCCCGACGCGGGCACCAAGGTCACGGTGGCGCACGACGATCTGCCCTATATCAAGGAGAGCGTGCTGCATATCTGGAGCCTGGGCGTGAAAACGGTGAATATCAACGTCGTGTTCGAGGATGTGTGGCAGCCGGGCGACGACGCTTTGTTCGAAGAACAGCTCGTAAGCCTGGCCGATGAAATTATCGACCGGGAGCTGTACCGGGAATACGCGTGCTCGTTTTTCGACGCTTCGATCGGCAAGCCGCTCGACCCGGCGGGCGACAATCAGAACTGGTGCGGGTCGGGCAAGATGCTCGCCGTGGGCGCCGGAGGGGAGTTTTACCCCTGCGTGCGCTTCGCGCCCCACTCGATGAGCGCGAAAAAGCCGCGGGTTGTGGGCAACTGCGCGGACGGCGTCAACATGAACCTGCTGCGGCCGTTCCTCGCCCTGACCCGGCTGGCGCAAAGCCCGCCGGAGTGCGTCGCCTGCGAGGTGGCCAGCGGCTGTGCCTGGTGCCAGGGCCTGAACTATGAAGCGGCTGCCACGGACACCATTTACCAGCGGGCGACCTATATCTGCCCGATGCACAAGGCCCGCGTCCGGGCGAACGGGTACTACTGGGACAGGCTGCGCCGGAAGCGGGGCGAAATCTTATGCTGACCCATCTGCTGGTGCTGGTCGATGCCAGCGCGCCGCCGTTCTGCCATTACGACCACGACCGCCGAAAAACAGAGCTGATGCCGCTCGCCATGCTGGCGAAGGCCGTCGCGTTCGCCCGGAGCCGCGGGCTGGCGCTGACCCTGCTGCTTGGCCGGGAAGAGCTGCCGCCGCAATACCGGGCGACGCTGGACAGGACCGACTATGCCGCGATCGTCCCCGCGGGCCTGGCCGGCCGGTACCCGGACGCCATCCTCGTGCTCGATGCCGACGACCCGGGCAGCTTTCCGGACGAAACCGGCGCCAAGCGCCAGTTCATCCTCCGCCTGCCGCGGCGACGGCTGGGCGATATGGCGGTCCTCGTCCGCTCCTGCCTGGGACGGGCCGCGCGGCTCGATCTTTACCTCGGCGGGATCGACCGCTACACCGCCGCCGATATTGACGAATACGGCCGGCAGTTGGAGCTCGCCGCCGGGTACGTCACCGATTTGTACCGGCAGGGCTGCCTGCCGGAGGTGAATATCTTTTCGGACCGGATGCTGCTGAGCGGCATGAATAACTGCGACGCCGGGGTGGTCCACCTGACCGCGGCGCCGAACGGCAATTTTTATATTTGCCCCGGGTTCTACTACGATAACGAAGATAACGCGGCCGGCAGCCTCGCGGACGGCGTCACCCTCGCCAACGGCCAGCTGCTGACGCTGGCGAACGCGCCCGTGTGCTCGTGCTGCGACGCTTATCACTGCAAGCGCTGCGTCTATCTGAACGGCAGGACGACGCTCGAATGGAATACACCGTCCCGCGAGCAGTGCGTGCTGGCCCACCTGGAGCGGAACGCCGCCCGGCTCATCCGGCGGCGGCTCGGGGCGACGCCCCCCTTTTCGCGGCTCAAGGCCATACCGGACGTCGATTATCTCGATCCTTTCGACCAAATCCCGACACGGAGGCTGCAGCCATGAACGACGCACGGCGAAAAATCGGCGCCGTCACCCCCGCCGAACGCGACGAAATCAAGGCGCTTTTCGAACGGAAGAACGCTTTGGGCGAGCTTTTCCGCTCCCTGGTCGGCATGCCGGACGAAGAGCTGGCCGGCAGCGCCATCTATGAGCGGCTGGTGAGGGATATGGGGGAAACGGCGACCAGGTTTCAGGCTTGGTGGGACGAGAAAAGCGCAAAGTACGACTGGGAGAACATCAGCGGCTGCAGCTGGGAGATCGATTTCGCCAGCGGCGACATCTACATCCGCCGTCAGCGGTAGGGGCGACGACCTTCCCGACCGCCCGGCCGTCTCAGCCGGCAAGAAAGGAGGATGGCCATGAAAGGACCTGACAGGGAAACCGAGAATGTGTCCGCCGCCGGCAACGGCCTGACCCGGCGCGATTTTATCAAGAAAGCGGGGTTGGTGCTGCCTTCGCTCGCCCTTTTGGGATTCGGCCCGTTCGCCGAGGGGGCGCCCTTGGGACAAGGGGCTGGGAACGATGCGGGGCCGGCTGCCGCCGGGACGAGCAAGGCCAGCGATCCGTCTCCCCAGCGGAGCGGCTGCAACTGGGCCTGCGCCGGGAGTTGCTCCGGCCAGTGCGGCGGCAAGTGCAGCTACGGGTGCGACGGCTCCTGCCGGGGGTCCTGCTACCAGACTTGCACCGGTTCGTGCCAGAATACCTGCCGCGGCAGCTGTTCGCAGAATTGCGGCAGCGGCTGCAGCGGCACGTGTACGCGGGGCTGCACGGGGATGATGCGTTGACAGGCACGATATAACGCCGATAGCCCGGCACTTGGGGCCGGGTTGCTTTTTTTGCGGCGACTCATGGCGATGGGGCTGGCGGAGAGGCTGGCGGCCGCGCCGGGGGTGAGGCGGACCGGCCAGGCGGCGGTGGTGGTGTAGATGACTTGTCGCCATATTTGATTACTTCTATATCATCGATGGTTACCATCCCTTCAGGAACCATTTCATCGAGATATGGAAGCAGTCGTGCGATATATTCTTGACTATCGATAATTTCTATGAGAATGGAAGGGTCACTTGAAAGCTCGACGATACGAGCGGTATGGATGCGGCTATTAGCACCGTAACCCATGAGTCCGCGAAAGACTGTTGCCCCGGCCAGGTCGAGATCTTTGGCCTTAAGACAATTGCGTGGTATAGCGCCTTCCCCTGCCATCGGCCAGTTTCGCCCACGTAGATTCTAAGCCGCTTAGCCTAGGCAGTAATCTTCGGCATCCGGCACCTCCGCTATTCCTTAACAGTCAGAACGGGAATCTTGGAGTACGTGACTACTTTTTGCGCCACGCTGCCGATTATTAAGTTCCTGAACCCGCCCATTCCTCGGGTGCCGATAGCAATGACGTCCGCCTTATTTTCATAAGCGTACTTCACAATGCTCTCCGCCGGATGGCCGCGGAGAATTTGCGTTTTTATTGTAATGCCGTTGTTCAGACCAAAGTTTCGGACTGATTCCAGAATTGGTGCTAAATGTTGCTCCGCATCGGCATAACACTCATCGATTTCACTTATGGTCGGACTAAATTCAGGCGGTTTTATCACTGTAACTGTAGTAATCTCTGAATCGAATTTACTAGCTATAGCAACTGCCCATTGTAATGCTTTCTGGCTTTGCCGTGAACCGTCATAGGCAACGAGAATTCTTTTAACATTCATTTTCGCTACTCCTTTCGACTTGGACTGTAGCAATTTCCTCCGAATCACCATTGCTTTCCCCAGGAACCGGGAAGAAATACTTCTGGGCGATTACCGTGGGGATAACAGCGCTCAATATTACCGCTGCAACCAACACGCTATACTGGTTATTATTGATGTAGTTATTGGACAGGCCGTACAAGGCGGATATGGTGCCGAATGTCAGGCCCGTACTCATCAGCAGGGTGGTGTATATCCCCGTCCGGTGGCCGTAACTGAAAGCGTAGGCGGCAGGCAAAACGCCGACGAACTTGGCCGCAACCTTCACTAGCAAATATATCATGATGGTACCGAACATCGTATAGAGAGCAGTCCATGAGATAAGAGCGCCGGCCTTAAGAAAGTAGAACGGCGTAAAGGCAACAAAAATAATTGCCCGCATCTTGTGAAGAGTTTCTTTGTACTTTGAAAAGAAGCCGGCCATTGCCATCCCAAGTATATAAGCAGGAAGGACGGCCTCGCTTCCAGTGGTTAAAGCCACATAACCGAGCCCGGCCAACACTAAGAAAACGAACTTGATTTCCGGTTCACTGACCTTTCCTCCATATGATGCAAATAGTTTAGCTGCTATTGGCGTGGCAATAAAGAGGGTTATTACGAGGATAAGAATAAACCAGATAAGTTTTAGCGAAAATCCGGTAAAAAGGATTCCCAGTGCAACCACCGTGCCCAGGTCAGTGATAAAACAAGCAGCTAGGATGGCTTGCCCTAAGCGGCTGGATGACAAGCCGCTTTCCACCATGACCGCATAAACCACAGCTACCGATGTTGTAGATAACGCAATACCGGCAATCTTGGATGCGTTGCTATCCCAGCCGAAGAAATAATATGCGCAGGCCATCCCCCCCAGGAAAGGCAAGAGAAACGACAGAACGCCGATTGCAAAGCTTTCCTTGATATTCTCTTTCAGGCTCTCGGGGTCGATTTCCGCGCCCGCGAGAAAGGTCAAGATTACGGCGCCGAAGCCTGCCAGGAAATTCACCCACGGCGTTATTTCGATATTCAATACATTTCCGCCAAATATGCCGACTACAATCTCCATTAGGGCTACTGAAATCCCCAGCCGGATTGATAAGAGGCTGGCAACAAGGGCTAAGAAAATCCATTGGGTTGCAACGAGAAGATTTTGTTCCAAGACAACCATCCTTTCATAACCGGAAGAAGCAAGAAACTCCTACCAGTAGTGTACTGGTAGGAGTCATCACCGCAATAAATACGGGGTTAAAGGCGAACTCCATCACCGTATTGCAATATGGTTAAATTATAGCAATGCCTTTCACTTTCCGTCAATGGGACATGGGATTTATTAACTAATGTTCACCTTTTGCGGCTCGAATGCCATTGCTCTTATGGTTGCTCTTTAATCATACGATCAAGATCCGAAAGGACGACCGGCCCGGGAAAAAGGCAGGTGAATCCCCGAATCCGAGGGTTCAGTCTTTTTTGCTGTCGCGGCAGGCTTTGAAGCCGGCGAGGGAGGTGGCTTCGCGGACGGCGCGGAGGACGGCCCACTCCATGACGCGGGCGGCGATGAGGCCGACGACGCTGACGTCGGCGGCGACAGAGCCGGCGGAGAGGCAGAAGATGGTGTCGCCGTCGACCATGGTGTGGGCGGGCCGCATGGTACGGGCGTAGCCGTTGTGGGCCATGGAGGCGATTTTGGCGGCCTGGCCCTTGGTAAGGGCGGCGTTGGTGAGGATGGCGCCGATGGTGGTGTTGCCGGCGAAGAGGTTGCCGGTGCGGCCGTATTTTGAGATCATGCCGTCCTCGCTGCCGAGGAAGGCGAAGGGGTCGTCCTGGTAGGCGCCGGCGATGATGCCGCCGCCGTCGGGGTCGACGACGTCGCCCAGGCAGTTGACGGCTACGACGGCGCCGACCATGAGTCCGCCGACTTTGGCGGCGTACGCGCCCAGGCCGCCTTTCATGGCGTGCTCCATGCCGAAAAATTTGCCGACCGTTGCGCCGGCGCCGGCGCCGGCCGTGCCTTCGGCGAAGCCGCCTTTTTCCGCAGCCAGGCAGGCGGCGTAGCCCATGGCCTTGTCGGGCCGCACGGCCGGATCGCCGCAGGGAAGGTCGAAGAGGACGGCGCCGGCGACGATGGGGACTTTGGCGACGCCGACGTCGAAGCCGACGCCGCGCTCTTCGAGGTAGGCCATGACGCCGGCGGCGGCGTCGAGGCCGAAGGCGCTGCCGCCGGACAGGAGGACGGCGTGGATTTTCTCGACATAGTTCTCGGGCCGGAGGAGGTCGGTCTCGCGGGTGCCGGGGGCGCCGCCCCTGACGTCGACGCCGGCGACGGCACCTGCGGGGCAGAGGATGACGGTGCAGCCGGTGGCGGCGGCGAGGTTGTGGGCGTTGCCGAGGCGGAAGCCGGGGATGGCGGTGACGGGCAGCTGTTCGATCGTCACGACGCGTCCTCCCCGGCGGCGAGGCGGGCGCCGAGGTTGTAGGCGTCGGCGCAGTCGCGCGGGAAGGCTTCGGCCCTGCTCCTGGCCTTGGCGGCGGGGTCGAACATCGGGGCGTGGTAGCGGCTGTAATCGTCGAACTGGAGGGTGTCGTAGGCGAACAGCGCTTCGTGGGCGTCGAAGATCATGGCGAGGACGCGGGCGTTGTTGGCGAGGTGTTTGTCCCAGCCCATTTCTTTGAGGTGCGCTTCGTCGACGTTCATGGTGTAGATGAAGGCGGTGGGCAGGCTGCGGGGGAAGAGGGTGCGCTTGTCGCCGGCGACGTACATGAGGTAGGGGAAGAGCAGGCGCTCGAGGAAGGAGCGCATTTCGCCGGTGACGGAGCCGAAGTAGACGGGCGAGCCGAGGATGAGGGCGTCGGCGGAGGCGATCTTTTCGAGGAGGGGGGCGAGGCCGTCGCGGACGGCGCAGCGGCCGTAGCCGGGGCCGCCCTTGAGTTTGCAGGCGAAGCAGCTGCGGCAGCCTTTGTAGTCGAGGTCGTAGAGGTGGACGAGCTCGGTGGCAGCCCCCTGGGCGGCGGCGCCTTCGAGGGCCGCGGCGAGCAGGGTGGCGGTGTTCCAGGTTTTGCGGGGGCTGCCGTTGACGGCGATGACGGTTTTGCTCATGGGGTTTTCTCCTCCCCTGTTTTTCATGAACTATATTCTTATGCTTTTCTCGGCGGCGGGGCGGATTCCTGCCGGCGCGGGGAGGCGGCGGCAGCCCCGCTTGACCGTTTTTTGCCAATGACGTATGCTGTTAGTAAGAAATGTGTCAGGAGGGATCGGCGATGGTGGTGCGGATTTGGCGCGGACAGGCGACGCAGGAGAACGCGCCCGCGTATTACCGGCACGTGACGGGGAAGGTTTTCCCGGAGTTGAAGGAGATCGCGGGACATAAGGGGGCGTATCTGCTGCAGCGGGAGACGGCCGCGGGGGTGGAGTTCCTGGCGGTGACGATGTGGGAGTCGCTGGACGCGATCCGCGCGTTCGCGGGCGCGGATGCGGAGACGGCGGTGGTGGAGCCGGCCGCGCAGGCGGCGCTGGCGGACTTCGACGATTTCGCGCGGCATTATACGCTGACTTACGGGAACTGCGGGCAATAGCCCACGGGATAAGCCAGGGCGTTTATCAACGGTTGCGAACCGGCCAGGATTGGCCGGTTCGCTTTTTATACGACGACGAGGCGCTGGTCCTGCCGGCGAGTTCGTGGCAACAGTTGCCTTGGGAAGGGTCGCCCGGAACGGGAGTTACGTTGCAGGGAATTTTACCGTAGCGCCGTCATATATTTTTAGCAGCGGCCGGGCCGCTGATGAAGGCGGCGCACGGTGGGGGGACGGCGATGAATAAACCGGTTATCGGCATTGCGGCGAGCATCTGGGCCGACGGCGAGGAGCGGTTGTTCGCCGGCGGGGCGTATGTGCGGGCGGTTGCGCAGGCCGGCGGCTGCCCGGTGGTGCTGCCGTTCACCGGCGGCGCTGCGCAGGCGGGCTGCCACCTGGCGATGGTGGACGGGGTGGTGTTGACCGGGGGCGGGGATGTCGATCCCTGGCTGTACGGGGCCGAGCCGCTGCCGGGCCTGGGGCGGGTGTGGCCGGAGCGGGACGAGTATGAGGTGGCGCTGGTGAGGGCGGCGGGAGCTTTAGGCCGGCCGGTGCTGGGGATCTGCCGGGGCTTGCAGGCGGCGAACGTGGCCTTGGGCGGGACGCTGCACCAGGATCTGCGCGGCCGGGCGGGCGGGCTGCAGCATTGGCAGGAGAGCCGCGGCGAGGTGGCGGGGCATGCGGTGGCGGTGAAGGCGGGGACGCTGCTGCACCGCGTGCTGCGGCGGGAAAAGGTGCGGACGAACAGTTTCCACCACCAGGCGATCGATGAGGTGGCGCCGGGGCTGGCGGTGTGCGGCCGGACGGCGGACGGCGTGGTGGAGGCGGTGGAGGGGACGACGGGGCTGCTGCTGGCGGTGCAGTGGCATCCGGAGGATATGCTGGGCAGCCAGCCGGTGATGCTGGAGTTGTTCCGCTGGCTGGTGACTGAGGCCGCCAGGCGCGGCTAGGATGGGGGTGGAAGGATGAGGATGCGGATGAGCGGCGGGGTCTGGCGGCGGCGGACGCTGTACTGGGCGTTTGCGGGCCTGGTGCTGGCGGTGCTGGCGGTGAGCTTCACCGTGGCCGATTACACCGACGAGTTGGAGCTGGCGGCCGCGCCGGGGCAGCCGACGAGCCCGCCCGACGGGGCGGTGAGCCTGAAGATCAACGTGGTGAAGCGGACGCTGGAGGTTTACGCCGACGGCCAGGTTCACAAGACTTACCGCGTGGCGGTCGGGAAGAGCAAGACGCCGACGCCGTTCGGGGAGTGGAAGGTGGTCTGGAAGGATTACAACTGGGGGACGGGGTTCGGGACGCGCTGGATGGGGCTGAACGTGCCGTGGGGGACGTACGGCATCCACGGGACGAATAAGCCGTGGTCGATCGGCAGTTTCGCCAGCCACGGGTGCATCCGGATGCGCAACCGGGACGTGGAAGAGTTGTTCGAATGGGTGCGGATCGGGACGCCGGTGATGATCGAGGGCGGCCGGACGAAAGTGAGCCGGGTGCTGAAGTATCAGACGGTGGGCCCGGATGTGGTGCTGGTGCAGTTGAAGTTGAAGGAGCTGGGGTATCTGGACAGCCGGGCGGACGGCATCTACGGTCTGGTGACCGAGGAGGCGGTGAAGAGGTTCCAGCGGGATCGCGGCCTGGAGGAGAACGGAGCGCTGGGGATGAAGCCGTGAGAAGCCGGATTATACGGCACGAGCGGTGATGATTGCCCGGGAAATAGGATGTTTTTTGTCGGGAAAAGGGAAAGCGGCCCGGTGTGTCCGGGCCGCTTTTCGTGCGCGCTTATTGTGCCCGAGCGGCCGTTCAGAAGTGCCGTCTCTATCGGCGAACGGACGTTCAGAAGTGCCCAGATGCAAGGCGCACCGGAGGCTGACACCACCGTTTCCTCCGCGACAACGTTTATATGTGTTGTTTGCACAGGATCGGTTTAACAGCATCGCGCGTACAGAACGTACGCTGAGGATGGCAGCCGAGGAGCAACGCCGCAGATGGGCGCTTATGGGCGTCCGCTATAGTTTCCAGGTAAGGCCAAGGCCGAAGCCGCGGTAATTGTGGCGGCTCGCCCTATCCCCGATATGTTCGACGGTAAGGTGCCGGTAGGTGGAGTTCAGCTCGAGGTGGGGCTTGAGCCGGTAGGAGAGGCCGAATTCGACGTTGGCGACGTTTTTGCCGCCGCCGAGGATGGTGTAGAGGGTGAAGCGGTCGCCCAGTTTGCGGGCGGCGATGACGCCGACCTGGACGACATTCTTGGCGGATATCCCGGCGCCGCCGCCGGTGCGGGAGTGGCCGGCGTAGAGCTGGAGCCCGTCGCCGAGTTTGCGGATGAGGTTGATTTCCCGGTTGTGCACCCCGTAGTCCCGCGTGTGGCCGCCGGTGTCGAAGTTTATCTGCCGGAAAGCGAGGGCCCAGTCGCCGCCGAGCCCGGCAGTGACGCCGAATTCGCTGGCGTGGCCGCCGGAGAAGGAGTAGGGTTTCCAGTTCAGGTCGATCGCCCAGCGACCGGAGGAGAGGTCTTCCAGCGGACTGGCGCAGACAGGTGCGACCGTCAGGAGCAATACTGCGGCCATGATGATGACGAGTTTTTTCATGTTTCACCTCCATGTTTTTTCCGTACAAGTCTACGCGCCAGCCGCCCGTGTTATGAGCATAATTCGGGACAAAGAGGGAAAAATGATCCCCCGCCGGGGCGGAGCGCCTGCGGCGGGGGCTTGGTGACGTTGCGGCAGTATGTTTATGGAGGAGCTTTATCGACGGCTTCTTTTTAGGAGGTAGGCAATATAAACGGCTATGAACACGCCCATGACGGTGGCGGCGGTGAGGTAGACAGCGGAATAGCCGCCCGCTGCGGCGACGAAGCCGAGGAGGACGGCGCCGCCGCCGACGCCGAGGTCGAGAAAGTTGAAGAAGGTGGCGTTGACGATGCCCCGCCGGGCGGGGGCGACGATGCTGATCATCCAGGTCTGGAGGGAGGGGAAGAGAATGCCGATGCCGAGGCCGTGGAAGACGGCCGCGGTGAGCAGGACGGCGGTGGTGCCGACCTGGGAGAGGACGAGCTGGCCGATCAGGAGGGAGACGGCGCCGGGGAGAATGACCCAGGCGGGGCCTTTGCGGTCGAAGATGCGGCCGATGAAGAGCCGCGAGAGGAAGATGAACGAGGTGGCGACGAGGAAGAAGTAGCCGACGGTGGCGAGGTTGGCCTGCTTGGCGAGGAGGGTGACGAAGCTGAGCACGCCGCCGACGCAGATGCCGGTGAGCAGGCTGAGGAAGGCGGGGAAGGCGGCTTGGCGCTCGATGACGCGGTCGAGGAAGGAGAGCGCGGCGCCTTGGCCGGGTTTTTTCGCGGGACCGGGGGCGCCGGGGGAGAAGAAGCCCATCCCCAGGATGGCGACTATTTGGCCTAGGGTGGCGACGGCGAAGAGGACGCCGAAGCCGTAGCCGGCGACGAGCCAGACGCCGAGCGCCGGCGCGGCGGCCATCATGACGGTGGTGCCGAGGCCGAAGTAGCCCATGCCTTCGCCCCGGCGCGCGCCGGGGATGATGTCGGCGACGAGGGTGGCGTACATGGTGGTGGCGATGCCGAAGCCGAGGCCGTGGAGCAAGCGGACGGCGAGGGCGAGGCCGACGCTGTCGGCCCAGTAGTAGACGGCGGTCGCCAGCAGGCAGATGAACATGCCGAGGAGCAGGAAGGGTACTTTGCCCAGCCGCCTGATGCCGGCTTCGGTGAAGAGGCGGATCAGGATGGCCGAGAAGGTGAAGCTGCCCATGACGAGGCCTATCTGGGCGTCGTTCCCGCCGTGGTCGGCGATGAATACGGGCAGGACGGGGACGAGGAGGTGGAAGCCCGAAAAGAGCAGGGCGTTGGAGAAGGAGAGGGCGATGAAGTTTTTCGTCCAGAGGGGGCCGGTTGCTGGTACGGGCATGGGTTGGGGCTCCTTGTTTTTCGGGCAGCGTGAGAGTTGTGCCGAAAGTGGTCGGTTGTAATACTTCCAGGCGGGCGGCGGGTTTTCCTGCCGGAGGAACGAAAAGGCCCGCGCCGAAGACGCGGGCCGGGATGTCTATGGCTCTATTCCTCTCTGAACAATTCTGTGGACAGGTAGCGTTCGCCGGTGTCGGGCAGGATGACGACGATGGTTTTGCCGGCGTTCTCGGGCCGGCGGGCGAGTTCGGCGGCGGCGAAGGCGGCGGCGCCGCTGGAGATGCCGACGAGGAGGCCTTCGGTGCGGGCGAGGGCGCGGGCGGTGCGGAAGGCGTCGTCGGCTTTGACGGCGGCGACGGCGTCGATGACGGCGGTGTCGAGGATTTTGGGGACGAAGCCGGCGCCGATGCCCTGGATTTTGTGAGGTCCGGCCTTGCCGCCGGAGAGGACGGGCGAGTCGTGAGGCTCGACGGCGACGACGCGCACGGACGGGCTGCGCTCTTTGAGGACGCTGCCGACGCCGGTGATGGTGCCGCCGGTGCCGACGCCGGCGACGAAGATGTCGACGTGGCCGCCGGTGTCCCGCCAGATTTCTTCGGCGGTGGTGCGGCGGTGGGCGGCGGGGTTGGCGGGGTTTTCGAACTGCTGGGGCATGTAGGCGTTGGGGGTGGCGGCGACGATTTCCTCGGCTTTTCTGATGGCCCCTTTCATGCCTTCGGGGCCGGGGGTGAGGACAAGGCGGGCGCCGAGGGCTTCGAGGAGGCTGCGCCGCTCCTGGCTCATGGTTTCAGGCATGGTGAGGGTTATTTTGTAGCCGCGGGCGGCGGCGACGAAGGCAAGGCCGACGCCGGTGTTGCCGCTGGTGGGTTCGACGATGAGGGTGTCTTTATTGATGAGGCCCCGCTCTTCGGCGGCGGCGATCATGGCGAGGGCGGCGCGGTCTTTGACGCTGCCGAGGGGGTTGAAGTATTCGAGTTTGGCGAGGATGCGGGCCTGAAGGCGCTCGGCGCGGGCGAAGCCGGTCAGTTCGAGGATGGGGGTGTTGCCGATGAGGTCGGTGAGGGAGCGGGCGATAGTCATGTGAATGTCCTCCTTGCGATTGGCGATAACGCCCCATCTGCGGCGTTGCTGTTAATCTGGTTTTGACTTGTTCCTAAAGCCGTGGCCGGGTGAGATTTTGCGGCCGATGGCGGTGATTTTGCCGGTGATGCAGGAACGGCACTGGGCCGGGGTGTCGCCGACGCATATTTTGCCGGGGTAGAGGGCGTAGTGGCGGCGGTAGTCGCCTTCGGTGACGTTGGGCATGACGACGTTGGCGCCGCTCTGGAGGGCGATGATGCGGCCGTTTTTGTCGAGGGTTTCCATGGCGGTGGTGGCGGGGATGTTGATGTCGGGC
>JALHDI010000266.1 GCA_022839045.1 Sporomusaceae bacterium | reverse complement strand
CGAGCGGCCTGCCGTCAACCTGCTTGTACGCCTCTATCAGCCCGCGTATCCATCCGCCGACATTGGCCGAGTGGCCGGAGTACGGTGGATTGCCGAGGATGACGAGGACTGGGGTCTGCTGCTTGACCTCTCCGGCAAGGCGCGACTCCTTGGCCAACGCCGAAAAGCCGGGCAGGCGGCTCTGCTCCAGCTCCTCGTTGTCGAGGGTGTTGGTGAGGTAGAACGGCATGCGTTCGTCGTCGCCAAGGCGGTGGCCGAGTTCCTCAAGCAGGAAGCTCATCTTGAGGTGCCCCACGGCGTAGGGCGCCATCATCAATTCGAAGGCGTAGAAGTTTCTGAGGATGTGACGGCGGATGAAGTCGGCGCGGCCGCCGGTTCCGTATTTCTTCTCGAACTCGGCGACGGCCAGCGCGGCGGCGCGGGCGACGAAGGTCATGGTGCCGGCGGCAGGGTCGAGCAAGGTCACGCCGTCCGAGGCGAGGCCGTCAGCCATGCCGAAGTCGGCCTTGAGGATGCCATGCAGCGAGCGGACGATATAGCCGACAACGGGTTCCGGGGTGTAGTAGACGCCGCGGCTTTCGCGCAGCTTGGGATCATACTCGGTCAGGAAGGTCTCGTAGAAGTGGACGATGGGGTCGCTGCCCTTGCCCTGGTGATAGTAGCTGTCAAGGATGCCGGGTGCGTCGGCCACGGCGAGCACTTCGGCGATATCGTCCACGCACCAGGCCAGTTGCTCGGGCAGGTCATCCAGCGAGATGAACCGGAACAAGTCGCACAGGACGCCGATAGTGTGCGGGATGTTGAAAAAGGCCGTGCGGCGGCTGAAGGCGCCGTTGGCGCGGATGCGGGCGGCGAAAAGCCCGTAGGTGATCGTCTGCGCGAAGAAGTCGGCGAAGTCCTCCGGCGTCAGGGTGCCGATCAAGTAGGTCTGGAAAGCCTCGAAGAAGCCGGTGAGGGGAACGCCGGGCGCACCTTTCTCCAGCGCGAGCTGCTCGGCCTCCAGCGCGAGTTGCTCGGCGACCACGTTTCGCAGGAAGCGCGTGCGCTTAGCCAGTTCGACGGCCAGCGTTTTCGCCGTGAAGTCTTTTGGCAGCGAGAAGTCGAGGAAGCGTTCGAGCAGCGCCTGAAGTTCATCTGCCTTTTCAACGGGCGGGGCCGTGTGCGAGCGGGTCGCGCCGGACGGCCGGGGCACCTGGACAGTCTGCACCCATTCCCCGTTGCGGTAGAGCCGGAACTCGAAGAAGTTGGTCAGGATCAGGTTCGGGAACGTCATGCGGTAGCGGGTGAGTTGCTCCAAAGTTTCGACGGCGTCCAGCTCCGCGTCGGGTCTCTTGGCCTCGACATAGCCGATGATCCTGTCGGCGCCGTTCCACAGGCGGAAGTCCGGGTTGCCGGCGTCAGTCGGCCTTGGCTGCGTGGTGACGCTGACGTCCTTGCGTCCAGTTCCTTCCGCCACGGCCTTCAGCATGGCTGCCAGCGCGGGATAGAAGCTTTCCTCGCGGGCGTCACCCTGGTGCGCGACTGCGTGCAGCTCTTTGAAGTAGGTATTGAATGGCGTCTGGTCGCTCATGTCATTTCCTCTCTGGCAGCCCATCCCCAGGCTAAAGCCGGGACTCCGAATATCAAACAATGAC
>JALHDI010000109.1 GCA_022839045.1 Sporomusaceae bacterium | reverse complement strand
CCGGCCCATTTTGCCGTAGGCGCCGCATACCATGACTCTTATCATTGTGTCTCACCTCCCGAAAAATATGAGCAGCCGGCGAGCTTATCTCTCACCGGCCGCCTGTAATCAACGGCAGCATCCATAGGAAAATGAAAAACAACGCTGTCTTTCAATTCACCTAGGAGAGATAGCGCTCCACCAAAGCATGCTTTGGCGACAGTTTTGCACCTGTTCGGTGCAAACCCAGCGGAAATGCGTGGCGGCATTTTCCGCTTCGGCGGCACCACTCTACCCTGAAAGTACTCTTGTTGCCCGCGCCTCTAACTCCCTGCGCAGGAATCTATTTATTTTACGTACATTGTATAATAATGGTTCCAGCGCTGTCAACGCTTTTAAGAAAAAGTTTCCCGCCGCACAGTAAGGCGGTTCCGTCCTCGAAGGGCGGAACCGCCTTCCCGTTTCTCCGGCGATACTATTGCTGCCGTTTGGTGGTGCTGTGGCTTTCCACATCTTTGGCGCCGCTCTGGCGCAGGATCTGAGCGGCCTGGTTTACCTTCTGGCTGTCGGTGTGGACGACGGCCAGGATGCCTCCCTGGGCTACCTGCTGCTCGTAGCGGCGGCTGACTTCCGCCGGGATGCCCCAGTCGATCAGCCCGCCGGCCACCCCGCCGGCCACCGCGCCGCCCAGAGCCGCGGCGATCGGCCCGGCGGCCACGATCGGCCCCACGCCGGGGATGGCCAAAGCGCCGGCGCCGAGAATGAGGCCGCCGATTCCGCCGATAGTGCCGCCGGTGAGGGCGCCGTCGGTGATATCGTCCTCGACGTACTCGCCGCCTTTCTGCTGGCCGCCTTTCCTCGTCACGATGCTGATGTTCTCGTTCGTGAAGCCCTGCTGGCGGAGAGCCTGGATTGCCTGCTCAGCCTGATTTTTCGATTCGAACACGCCGATAACGGCCTGGTTGCCCATGCCGCCGCCCTGCTGCGAGCTCGTCAGTTGCCCGGCGGCAGTCTGGTTGCCGCCGGTGCCGGTCATCATCCCGCTGGAATAGCCGCTCAGAACGTTCTGGTTGGTAGCTTGTCCCTGATTCTGGGTGCTGGTCTGGTTGGGCATCGACAGATTCCTCCTAACATTAAATGACATTACTGGACATTCAATGTTAGTTTGCCCGGTAAAACGCAGGGTATACCGCTTCAATCGTCGCCATCGCGGCCGAGAACGGGAAACATCCGCTCGTAGGCGTTGTTGAGATCGACGATGATAACCTCGTCGCCGATGCGACGGATGGTCTGCCAGGGCACCGTCTGGGTGCGGTCGCCGCCCATCAGCGCCGTGAGGATGCCCCGCTTCGGCAGCAGCAGGGCGTTTATCCGTCCCGTGCGGCCGTCGAACAGGAGATCGCAATCTTCGATGAAACCGAGGCGCGCACCGTCGCCGAGATTGATTACTTCCTTGCCGGTGAAATCGCTGAGCCGCACCTTCGTCACCTACTTATGGAAAAATTTGAGAAACAGGTGGGAGAATAACGGCTGGACGATCGCCAGGACGATGGACGTGACCGCCAGGGGATCGACCTTAACCGCCATCAGCGACACTTTGTCCGGCATATCCAGCTTGAGGAAGGACGTCAGGGCTACGATCGCGAGATAAACGCCGCCGGCCGTGGCGACAAGCTCCTGCACGGCCATCGCCACCGGCGACGACTTCGTCTCCACCCCCGCGACGCTGTCGCGGCGGAGGCGCACCCTGAGCCACAGGGAGAGCAAGATGAGACCGAGCAAAACGAGCAAAAGGACAAAAACCATGTCCATCCCTCCTGCCAACTCTTACCAATATGGTTATGCGCCGGCCGGTGCGAATATGCTTCGCGGTCTGCTGCCGGCGACCGATAAAAACCTTTTATGCCCCCCTGCCCCTTCGACCGGCAGGAATTAACCAACGTTATGAGAATATTACGAAATATAATAACTGCGGGGGTGTTTAGATTTGTTCGTTAAACATGAAATCGGTTACGCCACCAAACGGGGCGGCCAACTGTCGCTCATCGACGACGCGGGAAATCAGGCCCTGGTATACTTCGACTTCGCCAAAGGAGAAGACGGCACCGTCACCGGCCTCAAGCCCAAGACCAAGAACCCTGCCGAACTCGAGTATCTCAACGCCAACGCCGCTGCCATCCTCAAAGAAGTAACGAACCAATAACGCCGGGAGGCTGCGCGGGCAGCCTCCTCTTAATTACGGGAAATGCCGCTAAACGGGGGTTAAGAATGCTCAAAGCGATAATAGCCTTATTGCTCTTGCTCTCCGCCACCTTGCCGGCCGCGGCTTCGGTCGGCATGAGCCGGGACGCGGCCGAAGCGCGATACGGCGGTTTCCGTCTCGTGGAGGACGGCGGCGGGCGGATATGGACGCGCGACGAATGGGCGGCGCGCCCCGCAGGGACGCCGCCGGCGGCCGAGTACGGCTACCTGACGGAGGCCGGCGGCCAGGCGGCGGCGATGTGGCTGACCTACGACCGCCAGGACATCGTTCGCAAGGCGACCGTTATTTTGGACGGTTCCACGACCTTCCGCGACCTCGGCCGGCACTTCCCCGCCATCCATAGCATGGCCGCCGATGCCGCCAGCGAAGCCTTCATCGTCCGCGGCTATCCCCGCGACCGATTGGCCGTCAGCGTTCCCCGTCCCGGCGGCGGCCTGCTCGTCACCTTCCTGCCGGCTGGCGGCCCGGACGCCACCAGGCTCAACACCCATTCCCGCGTGCGCGGGTATACAATAGCCGCAATCACCGCGGCGGAAAAGGAACGGATGATGATGGCCGACGAAGACGCAACGCGGACCGGCCGGGACGGCTCTTGGCGTCGGATAGAGAACTTCCTCGCTCCCGGGCTGCACTTCTCCGAAAAGCTCGTTCCCCGCCGCCGCACCGACATGCTCGTCATCCACCACACCAAGATCGCGAACATGACCGTCGCCTCCATCCACGACCTCCATCTGCGGAACGGCTGGGCCGGCATCGGCTACCACAAAGTCATCCTCCCCGACGGCACGATCGCCGACGGCCGGCCGGAATACGCCGTCGGCGCCCATGCCGTCGGCGCCAACAGCCGCAGCGTCGGCATCAGCGTCGTCGGCGACTTCGACGTCACCCTCCCCTCGCCCGTCCAGATGGCTTCCCTCCTCGCCCTGGCCGCCGAACTCGCCGGCAAGTACGGCGTCAGCGCGGCCAACGTCGTCGGCCACCGCGACGTCTACAAGGACACCACCTGCCCGGGGAGAATCTTCCCCTGGGCGGAATTCAAACAGGCCCTGGCGGAAAAGATGCGAACCAGATAAACAAAACCTGGCATTATACGGTTGTCAACGTATAAAAAAACGAAAGCAAGCGAACATCAGCTCGCTTGCTTTTTGTATTTAAAGCAATCTCCCGGGTTCAGAACTCAAAAGTCTGCGGCGGCTTACCGCTAAGGTCGGACATAACCGCTTTGCCGTGCTCCAGGCAGAAAATCTCGAACACCGGGTTATCGGCCGATCCGTAGATCGATTTTACCAGCGGGCTGTTGTCGATAATGGCGGTTTTCATCGCCCGGTCGCCGCTGAAAATCGCCGCGCCGCGCACCCTGACCGTGACCATCTCTGTCGACGTCGAGCAGAACTCGAAAGCCGGATTCTTCCGCAACTGGCGGAACACGTCCTTAGTGTTCGCGGTGCAAAACCACAGCTTCCCGTCCTTCTCCAGCATGAACCCCCACGGCCTCACACGCGGCTGGCCGTCCTCGACGGTCGCCAGGCTCCCCAGCGGATTGGCGTACAGGAACCCGATAACCTCTTTCATTTCCGT
Organism: Sporomusaceae bacterium; assembly: GCA_022839045.1. The sequence continues at coordinate 12,900 of JALHDI010000109.1, read as the reverse complement.
ACCTCCGTAGAATTATTAGCTAGGCGTCTAACCACACCGCTACTTACCAGTGCTCCCCAGGCCGCCTTCCCGCCCGGCCGACGCTTTGTCGCCGTCGGCGCGTAGGTACTTGTAGAAGATGCCCTGGGCGATGCGTTCGCCCCTGCCGATTTTCACCGCCACAGCGCCGTGGTTGAACACGGCGATGAGGATATGGCCCTCGTTGCCGGGGTTGTCGTAGTAATCGGCGTCGATAATCCCCTGGCCGTTGACAAGGCTGAGGGCATGTTTCACCGCCAGGCCGGAACGGATGTGGATGCCGAGGTATTCGTCTGCCTGCATGTAAGCTTTAATACCTGTGGGAACGAGGGAGACCCTGCCCGGGGGCAGCAGGACGTCGGCGGCGGCCGTTATGTCGTAGCCGGCGCTGGCGGCCGTCTTGCGCTCCGGCAGCGGCAGTCCCGAATCCTTATAGGCGGCGATAAGCTCGAATCCGCGGTTCCTCATCGCGCCTCCTCAGACCCGCAGGCCCTTCGGAAGGGCGTTGTCCTTAACCGGCCCGAGGGCGGTGAAAGACAGCTTTTCGGCGCAGAAGACGGTATCCATCATCTTCTGGAGATCGTCCAGCGAGACCTTCTCGATTTTGGCGACAACCTCGTCGAGGGTGGTGTACTTGCCCATCGTTATCTCCATCTTGCCAAGCCGCGACATACGGCTGCTGGAACTCTCGAGCCCGAGCAGCAGGTTGCCCTTGAGCTGCTCCTTGGTCTTGTTCAGCTCCGCGGCGCTGAGATCGCCGTTTTTCAGTTGCTCGACATTTTCGAGGATGAGCTCGACGACCTGGTCGAGGTTGGCGGGGCGGGTGCCGGCGTAGATGGTGAACAGGCCGGAGTCGCTGTAATTGCTGAGGTACGAATAGATGGAGTAAGCCAGGCCGCGCTCCTCGCGGATCGCCTGGAAGAGACGCGACGAAATGCCGCCGCCGAGAATGTTGTTGAGGACGTGGGCGACGTAGATGTCGGGCGAATCCTGGGGCACGCTCGCCGTACCGAGGCAGAAATGGACCTGCTCGCTTTCACGGGCGTGCAGGCGGCGGGTCGACGTGAGCAGGGGCGGTTTAGCGGCCTGCGCCTTTTTACGGCCGGAGAAGCCGCCGAAAAACCTGCCGATCAGCTCTTCCACCCTGGCGTGGACGAGGTTGCCGGCGGCGGCGATCACGATATTGTCCGGCCGGTAGAAGCTGTCGTAGTACTCGCACACGAGATTGCGGTCGAAGCGGCCGATGGACTCGGTGGTGCCTAGGATGTTCCGGCCAAGCGGATGATGAGGCCAGACATTGTCCAGGTAGATATCGTGCACGAGCTCGTCGGGCGAGTCCTCGTACATATTGACCTCTTCCAGGACGACCTCCCGTTCGCGGGCGATATCCTCGGAAGCGTAGCGCGAAGACAGCATCATGTCGCTCAGAATGTCGAGCGCCAGCTCAAGGTGATTGTCCAGCACCTTGATATAATAGCAGGTGTATTCCTTGGCGGTGAAAGCGTTAAGCTGCCCGCCCACCGCGTCGACCGTTTCGGCGATGTCCTTGGCCGAGCGGTTGGCGGTCCCCTTGAACATCAGATGCTCGATGAAGTGGCTGATCCCGTGGTTGTGGTCCTCCTCGTTGCGGGAACCCGTCCCGACCCATACGCCAACCGTGACCGATTTGACATACGGGATGGCCTCGGTCACAACTCTGATACCGTTCGGGAGTATCGATTTCTGGTACATAGAACGCTCCTTTGTTTCAGCTATAAGCTATCCTTATATTCGCTCGCCGAGACGTAAATCCTGCTTTTGGCCATTTATTATTATAACTTTGTCGATTGAATAAAACTCGGCCCGGCGGAAAAGAAAGATGCCCTCGCATTATAGCGGGGGCATCTTTTGTCAGTTGGCCTGGAAGTATTTCACGATCCCCGTGAAAATGCCCTGGGCAATGCGGTTGCGGTAGGCGTCGTTCTGGAGCTTCGCCGCCTCGGCCGCGTTCGTCACGAAGCCCATCTCCACCAGGGTGCTGGGCATCGTTGTATTGCGCAGCACGTAGTAGGTGGCCGATTGGGTGCCCTTATCGACCGCCGCCGTCTCGCGGATGATGCCGTTCTGGACCTCCAGGGCCAGTTTGGACGACCTATCGCTGGGGTAGAAGGTCATGGCGCCCGCGATCGCCGGGGCGGGGTTGGAGTTGGAATGGATGCTCACGAAAATATCGGCATTGTTGCGTTCGGCGATATCCACCCTGGCCTGCAGTTCCTGGCCGAGTGTGCTGCCGGCCTTCGCCACGGTCCGGTCGGTTTCCCTGGTCATAATCACCTTGGCGCCGGCCTGGCGAAGCCTATCGCGCAGCTTGAGGCTTACGGCCAGATTGTTGTCGGTCTCGCGGGTGCCGTTCGCCACCGCGCCCGGGTTGGTGCCGCCGTGGCCGGGGTCGACGACAATGACCTTGCCGCGCAGCACGCCGCTGTCGATGGCCGGTCCGCCGGAGGGCGGCGACGGCGGCAGGGTGACAGGCGGAGCGGTCGAAGTCGAGCCGCCACCGAAGATATTGAAGATGGGACCGAGGATTTTGTCGAACAAGAAGCTGAACAGCGTGTTCAAGATGCCGCCGCCGTCGGACGTCGGCGCGGTCGGGGCGGTAAGCGCGCCGAGGACGTCGCCCGTGCCGGCCGCCTGTGTGACCGGCAGCGGTGCGAGAATGGTCAGCACGACGGCCAGCAACAGAGTCCAGGTCAGCAGCTTGTGGCGTTTTTTATTATACACTGTGGACCTCCCGTACTATTGTTGTCGCGTCGCTCACGGACCAAGCCTTTCCTTTACAGTCCGCCAGAGCGCAGGATCTTCCTCGCCGAGCTTCCAAAGGGCCGCGCCGGCGATGTCGTACTTCTTGACGAGGTCCAGCTTGTACGCGGCGCTCCTGCTGTTCTCGAACCAGACGGTGTGGCTGACGCCGTCAGACGCAGTGTAGCTGAAGTGCGGCGATTTCGAGGCCTCGTCCCACTTCACGGCAGCGCCGTACTTGTCGGCCAGATTCATGAGCGGGGCGTACTCGAGACTCTCAACCCCTTTGTTCGACCAGTCGTAGCCATAGCCGGCCACGCCCAGGTACAGCTTGTTCTTGGGAATGAATCTGAGAGCGTACTTGAGGCTGTTCTCCACCCAGTTGATATCGGCGATCGGGCCCGGGCCGCTCCACACTCCGTGGTTATCGTAGGTCATAATCACGATGCGGTCGGCGTACAGGGCCAACTGGCCATAGTCGTAGGCAGCCGCGACATCGCTGTTCTCATCCGTTTTCGGGAAAACGTCGATGGACACGATATACCCCTGGGGCTTCAGACGTCCGTACAGCTCCTTCATGAACGCCGTCAGGTTGTTGCGGTCGCCGGCCGGCACCATCTCGAAGTCGATATTGACGCCGTCGAGATTGTACTTCTTGATATAAGCCTCCAGGTTGTCGATGGCCGTCTTGCGCAGCGCGGGACTGGCCAGCACGGTGTGCACGGGCACGCTCGCGCCCGTCTGCTTGGCGTTGTTGACCAGCAGCAACACCTTGGTGTTGCTGGCGTGGGCATACTTCACCACCGAGGCGTGGTCTTGGCCGCCGCGGTCGGTGAGCGCGCCGTTCTCCTCGATCGTCCCCCAGTAAGGGATGATCGTCCGGATCGTATCGATGTTCTTCGCCAGCGAAGTGTAGGACGACGTATCGGTCGGCCACCACTCGGCGTAGAAGCCCATCATCTCCTTGCCGCCTGTCAGCGTTCCCGGGAGGCCGGGCTTGTCCCCCGTAGCCTGATCGGAGCCGAAAATATTGCCAAACAGGTTGCCGAGGAGCAGCCCCAGCAAAATGTTGAATAACCCGTTGCCCGACGATTTGTCCGCGCCGGTGGTCTGGCCGGTGAGATCGCTCGGCGAAAACGCCTGTGCCGGCGCCGTCGGCGCGAGGACGGCGGCGAACACGACGACAAGGGTAATCACGGCGATATACTGCTTGTATTTGATCATTTCGCTACCTCCCCTTACGACAATTAAAAGCGGCTACCCGGCAGCCTGAACCGTCAGATAGCCACTTGTTATGTAAACATAGTATCACAGATGGAGCCTCTAAATCAATAACAATTCCCGCCAATAGTATATACTGGCGTTGATAAGCCCCCCGCGACACGTCTTTCGGCGGTGGGCCGGGGCGCCAGCGACTGAGTGCCTTCTTCGGCCTTGAACCCTCGTACCGCCGAGAATCCTAACCCATGTTTATCTTGGTGTTTGTTTCTCGTGTTCGCATTAGTTCAGTATATCAGAAACCGGCTTGAGCGTATACCCTCTCCCTTGTAGGCGGAATATCAGCTCCGGCAAAGCCTGGGCGGTCGGTTCGGTGGGGTGCATGAGGATGATGGCGCCGTTGTGGACTTTGCCCAGCACCCTGCTCAGGATGGTCTCGGCCGGCGGCCGTTTCCAATCGACGGTGTCGACGCTCCACAAAATCGTCGTGTAGCCCAGCTCGGCCGCCGCCGTCAGCACGGCGGCGTTGAACTCGCCGTACGGCGGCGCGTAGAGCGTCGTCTTAACGCCGGTAAGCTCCTCCACCAGCTTTTCGGTCCGCAGAATCTGGTCCTGGTTCTGGGCGATGCTGAGGCTATTGGGGTGCGGATGACTGTAGCTGTGGTTGCCGAGCTCGTGGCCGCGGGCCGCCAGTTCCCGCACAAGGTCGGGATGCCGCTTCGCCCAACTGCCGCCGATGAAAAAGGTCGCTTTCACGCCGGCGCGGTCCAACGTGTCGAGCATCGCCGGCAAGTACTCTTCGCCCCAGAAGACGTTGCATGCGAGGGCGACCTGCTGTTTCCCGGGGTGGCCGTTGTAAATCGGCCGCGGCGCGTTCCGGTCGGTGGCGATCAGCCCCGCCAGCCCAGGCAGCAGGCCGGCGAGGAGAAAAAAACCGGCGGCGAAGCCGATATACCAGCGGGGCACGCGGCCGGCGAAAAACACGCGCATCGACCCAGTCACCATCCTCCCGTCATCTGTTACAATCTATTACCCAACCGCCGATTTAATGAAAAAAATACCGCCCCGCCGGTGACCCGGCAGGGCGGTTCCTCTTACGAATATTACTCTGCCTTGTTTTTCGCCGCTTCGCTGCGGAGCAGATCTTTGCGCGACAGGTTGATGCGCCCCTGGCGATCGATCTCCGTAACCTTGACGAGGATTTCGTCGCCCGGTTTGACGACATCCTCGACCTTTGCGACCCGTTCGAGGGCCAGCTGGGAAATATGGACGAGGCCTTCCTTGCCGGGGAGAATCTCGACGAACGCGCCGAAATTCATCAGGCGGGTAACCTTGCCGAGATAAGACGCGCCCACCTCGACATCGCGGACGAGGGTCTCGATGATCGATACCGCCTTCTTGCCGGCCTCCTGGTCGACGGCGGCCTCGATGATCTTCTTGATGATCTTGCCGCCTGGGCCGATGACGTCGCGGATCTTGTCGGGGTCGATCTGCAGCGTGATGATCCGCGGGGCGAACGGCGACAACTCGGGCCGCGGCTTGTCGATGACAGCCAGCATCTTGCCGAGGATGTGCATGCGGCCGCGATGAGCCTGCTCGAGCGCGCTATCCAGGATGGCGCGGTTGATGCCGGCGATCTTGATGTCCATCTGGATGGCGGTGACGCCTTTTTCCGTTCCGGCCACCTTGAAGTCCATGTCGCCAAGGGCGTCTTCCAGCCCCTGGATATCGGTGAGAATGGTGAAATTCTCGCCGTCCTTGACAAGACCCATCGCCACGCCGGAAACCGGCGCCTTGATCGGCACGCCGGCGTCCATCAGCGACAAAGTGCTGCCGCACACGCTGCCCATCGAGGTCGAGCCGTTCGATTCGATCGCCTCCGATACGAGGCGGAGGGTATACGGGAACTCCGTCTCGGACGGGATCATCGGCAGCAGGGCGCGCTCCGCGAGAGCGCCGTGGCCGATCTCGCGCCGGCCGGGACCGCGCATCGGCCGCGTCTCGCCGACGCTGAACGGCGGGAAATTGTAATGGTGGATATAGCGCTTGTGGTCTTCTACACCGAGGCCGTCGAGGAGTTGGTCTTCGCTGAGCGCCCCGAGGGTGACGACGGTCAGAATCTGCGTCTGGCCGCGGGTGAACAGGCCGGAGCCGTGGGTGCGCGGCAGCAGGCCGACCTCGCAGGTTATCGGCCGCACCTCGTCGAGTTTGCGTCCGTCGGGGCGGATCTTATCGACGGTAATCATCCGGCGGACGATCTCCTTGAGGATCTTGCCGATCATATAGGAAACTTCCTTGGGGTTGTCGGGGAAGAGCTCCTTGAAGTGGGCGACCGCTTCCTCCTTGACCTTTTTGGTCTGCTCCTCGCGGGTCTGCTTGTCGGCGTTCGCGACCGCGGTCTTCAGGTCGTCGGTCACGTACGCCCGCACGGCCTCCTCGATCTCGGCCGGCACCTCGTAGCGCTTCAGTTCGCGCTTGGGCTTGCCGATCTGACTGACCATATCCTCCTGAAGGGCGACGATTTGGCGGATGACATCGTGGCCGAACATGATGGCGTCGAGGATGACCGCTTCAGGCACCTCGTTCGCGCCGGCCTCGACCATCAGGACCGCGTCCTTGGTCCCGGAGACGACCAGATTAAGATCGCTCTTCGCCTGCTGTTCGATATTGGGGTTGATGATGAACTGTCCGTCCACCAGACCGACCCGCACGCCGGCGATCGGGCCGCCGAACGGGATATCGGAAATGGCGAGGGCGCAGGAAGCGCCGATCATCGCCGGCAAGTCGGGCGGGTTGTTCTGGTCCACCGACAGAACGGTGGCGACCACATGCACGTCGTTGCGGAACGACTCGTCGAACAGCGGCCGGATGGTCCGGTCTATTAGCCGGCCGGCCAGAATGGCGGCCTCGCTGGGGCGGCCTTCGCGCTTGATGAAGCCTCCCGGAATCTTGCCGACGGCGTAGAGGCGCTCCTCATAGTCGACGGTCAGCGGAAAAAAATCAATGCCTTCGCGGGGTGATGCGGAAGCTGTTGCAGCGACGAGCACCACGGTATCGCCGTAGCGGACCAGCACCGAGCCGCTCGCCTGCTTGGCCATCTTGCCGGACTCAATTATGAGCGGCCGTCCGCCAAGCTGCATTTGGAATGTGTGCATATTCGGTTTTCCTCCTCTAAATCCCCTATTCTTCTTTTTCCAAAGGTTAACTCTTCGACATTTTTTGTATTATTCCCTTTTTTCCAGGCGGCTAACCCTGAGGGAATAACAAAAAAGCGGGGGGTATCCCCGCTTTCCGTTATTTTCTGAGGTTGAGTTTTTCGAGGATGATGCGGTAGCGAGCGATGTCGTTGTCGCGCAGGTAATTGAGAAGTCCCCGGCGCTGTCCGACCATTTTCAAAAGACCGCGGCGCGAATGATGGTCTTTCTTGTGCTCCTTGAGATGCTCGGTGAGGTAGTTGATGCGCTCGGTAAGGATGGCGATCTGGACCTCAGGCGAACCGGTATCGCTGTCATGCAGGCGATACTTCTCGATGAGCTGCTGCTTTTGTTCCGGCGTAAGCACGATTTTCCCTCCTTTTTCGCTGATCCCCAGTGGCCAAGACAATCGTCGGAGAATCGAAAATCCTCGCCATGGTTCAGGTGATATTATATCCAGCTCTGCCGGCGTCATGCACGGAGGCTGGTTATCCTCTATATTCTACCATAAGAAGCTACGACTGTAAACAAAACCGCGGCGGTTATTTGAAAAAGCGTCCGGCGGCGGCGATGTCGCGGGCGATCTGGGCCGTCAGTTCACCGGCGCCGGTGAAAGTGCGCTCGTCGCGGAGCTTGGCGAGGAAATCGACCGCGATCGCCCGGCCGTAGAGATCGCCGGCAAACCCGAGCAGATGGACCTCGATATGGCGTGCCTGGCCCCTGAAGGTCGGGTTGGCGCCGATATTGACCACGCCGCGATAGGTTTTGCCGCCGGTATGGACATAGGCGGCGTAGACGCCGTCGGCCGGCACGATCTGCCCGTTTGCGGCGGTGATATTGGCGGTCGGAAAGCCGAGGGTGCGGCCTCTCCCCTCCCCGTTATTCACCGTGCCGCTGACGCGGAAAGGGCGCCCCAGCAGCGGCGCCGCCCCGGCGACATCGCCGGCGAGGATCAGTTGGCGGATGAGCGTGCTGCTTACCATCGTGCCGCCTATCGCAACGGCCGGCGACACGACCACCTCGAACCCCCGCTCACGGCCTGCGCGGGCCAGCATCTCAGGCGTGCCGGCGCCCCGGTGGCCGAAGGAGTAGTTGGGGCCGACGACGACGCACGACGGCCGGAGGTTGTCCACCAGCAGATCGACGAAAGCGGCGGGCGGCAACTCTAGGAGCGCGCGGTCAAAGGCGACGGTGAGCAGGACGTCGGCGCCGAGGGCGGCGATAAGCTCCTCGCGGTAGGCGGCGGTGATAAGAAGCGGCGGGCTGCGGTCGGGATCGATCACCGCCAGGGGATGGTTGCTGAAGGTGAAAACGATGCTGGCGCCGCCGGATTTCCGGGCGCAGGCGGCTGCCTGGCGGATTATCTGCTGGTGGCCGACATGGACGCCGTCGAAGGTGCCCAGCGCCACGGCCGAATTGACGAACCGTCCGCGGATATCGGACAACCGGGTATAAACCTCCATAATAAGCTCCTTTACGGGGTCTGACCGAGGACTTTGACAGGCACCAGCAGCGGCGCCTGCGAGTCGCGGCGGGCGATGCCGAGGAAACTGCCGGACCGGGCGTAGACGGCCAGCAAGCCGTCCGTCGGATAGTCGCCGGGGATGCTCTGGCCGTGGCCGAATCTGACGGCTTCGCCGTCGCCGATAACGACGCGGGCGAGGCGGCGGACGGCGGCGTCTCCCGGTTGCAGGGCGGCGTCCGGGTCGGCGGCGATCTCCTCGAAAGATTTCGCCTCCGCCAGGGTGAAGTCCCCCACCCGGGTCCGTACCAGGAAGGACATCATCGCCGGACAGCCCAGCCGTGCGCCGATATCGGCGCACAGCGTCCTGATATAAGTGCCTTTGGAGCACGTAACGTCGAAAAGAATGGTCGGCGCGGCGACCCTGACAAGGCTGATGGTGGAAATCGTGATCGCGCGCGGTTGCCGCTCGACGGCGATGCCGGCGCGGGCCAGCTCGTACAGTTTGCGGCCGCCGACCTTGATGGCGGAGTGCATCGGCGGTATCTGTTCGCTCTCGCCGACGAAGGCGGCCAGCGCGGCGGCGATTTCGTCATCCGGCGGCAGGCTGAAAGCTTCGCAAGCGGCTATGACCTCGCCGCTGTCGTCGCCGCTGTCGGTGGCGTACCCGAAGGTCAGCTCGACGCGGTAGGCCTTGTCGGCGTCGGCGGTGAACTCGATCAGGCGCGTCGCCGGGCCGAGGAAAACAGGCAGAACGCCGGCCGCGGCCGGGTCGAGGGTGCCGGCGTGGCCCACCTTCTTCAGGCCGTATACCCGCCGGACGTAGGAAACGACGTCGTGCGACGTCACCCCCGGCGGCTTGAGGACGTTGACGATGCCCGACCTCATAAGCCGGATTCCGCCAGGAGGCGCTCGGCCGCCCGCAGAATCTGTTCCTTCGCGCCCGCCAGGCCGCTGTTCACCGTACAGCCCGAGGCGCGCGCATGACCGCCGCCGCCGAAAGCCAGGGCCAGGCGGCTGACGTCGCAGCGGCGCGAGCGGAAACTTACCCGGGTGGCGCTATCGTCGACCGGCTTGAACATCACCGCGATCTCTACCCCCTCGATATTGCGGGGGTAGTTGATGTAGCCCTCGGTCGTCTCGGCGGCGTTCTCGGTGGCGTCGATATCCACCGTCACGGCGGCGATGCGACCGCCGGCGTGGATCTCGAGGCTGTCGAGGACGCTGCGGAGGGTCATTATGCTGGCGAGCGGCTTGGTTTCGAGCTGCTCGGCGATCACGTGGGGCTGCGCGCCGCGGTCGATGAGGTCGGCGGCGTGGCGGAGCGTGGCCGACGACGCGTTGGCATAGCGGAAGAAGCCGCAATCGGTGGCGATGGCGGTGAACAGGTTGACGGCCATGTCCGCGGTGATCTCCAGCTTCATGAGATGGAGGAGATCGAGGATTATCTCGCCGGTCGCCGCCGCCTGGCTGTCGATATACCAGAAATCGGCGAACTTCGTATTCGAAATGTGGTGGTCGATGTTGAGCGTCTTCGCCTTTACGGCTTCGACCACGGCGGTAACGCGGTCGGCGTCGCTGGCGTCGAGGACGACAAGCAGATCGGCCTCCACCCTGCCCTCCGGACGGCGGATGAGTTCCGCGCCGGGGAGGAAACGGTAGACGGCCGGCACCTCGTCGTCGAGGAGCAGCGACACCTTTTTGCCCAGGGCGGCCAAAGGGGCATAAAGAGCCAGCATCGACCCCAGGGAATCGCCGTCGGGGTGGATGTGGGCGGTGATGACGATGCGGTCGGCTTCGCCGAGCATCCGGGCGACACGGCGCAGAGAAATCTCCATCCTACCTGTCCGCCTCTTCGCGTTTGAGCTTCGCCAACAGCTCGTTGATATGGGCGCCGTACTCGAGCGACTCGTCGATATGGAGCGACAGCTCGGGGCTGAAGCGCAACTGGATACGCTTGCCGATTTCGCTCCTGAGATGGCCGACAGCCTTCTGAAGTGCCTGCCAGGTCGCCGTCTTCTCCTCCGCGCTGCCCATGAGGCTGATGTACGCCTTGGCGGAGCGGAGGTCGCCGGTCACTTCGACCCTGGTGACGGTAACGAAGCCGATCCGCGGATCTTTAAGTTCGGTGAGGATTATTTTGCTGAGTTCCTGCTTGATGAACTCCTGCACTTTTTCCGTGCGTAGCTGACTCATAACCTATCCCCCGCTTCGCTAGCTGGGTTTGATGACTTCCATCGTGAACGCCTCAATGATATCGCCTTCCTTAACGTCGCGGAACCGCTCGATGGTTATGCCGCACTCGTAGCCGGTGGCGACCTCCTTCACGTCGTCCTTGAAGCGCCGGAGCGATTCGATCTTGCCTTCGTGGACGACGATGCCGTTGCGGATGATGCGCACCTGCGCGGTGCTCGTGATCTTGCCTTCGAGCACATAGGAACCGGCCACCACCGCCTTGGGGATGGTGATAACCTGGCGCACCTCGACGCGGCCGAGGACGACCTCCTTGTACTCGGGGGCGAGCATGCCGGTCATGGCCGCTTCCACATCGTTGATAGCCTCGTAGATTACCCGGTACAGGCGGATATCGATTTTTTCCTTCTCGGCCGCTTGGCGGGCGTTGTTGTCGGGGCGGACGTTGAAGCCGATAATAAGCGCGTTGGCGGTCGAGGCCAGCATGACGTCCGACTCGTTGATGGCGCCGACGCCGGCGTGGACGATATTGACGCGCACCTCTTTGTTTTTGAGGTTTTCGAGCGACTGGCGGAGAGCCTCGATCGAGCCCTGGACGTCGGCCTTGACGACGATGTTCAGGTCCTTGAGATTGCCCTCCTGGATGTGCTTGAACAAGTCGTCGAGCGACACCTTCTGGGTCTGGGCCTGATCCTCGGTCCGCTTCTTGGCGACGCGCTTCTCGGCCACCGCCCTGGCGGTGCGCTCGTCGACGACATACAACACGTCGCCGGCCTGGGGAACGTCGGACAGGCCGAGCACCTCCACCGGCGAGGACGGCAGAGCCTTCTTCACCTTATCGCCGCGGTCGTTGACCATCGCGCGCACCTTGCCGAAAGCCACCCCGGCGATGATCGAATCGCCGATATGCAGCGTGCCCTTCTGGACGAGGACGGTGGCCACCGGGCCGCGGCCCTTGTCGAGCTGGGCCTCGATGATCGTGCCGAGGGCCTGGCGGTTGGGGTTGGCCTTCAGGTCGCCCATCTCGGCCACCAGCAGAATCATCTCCAAGAGTTCGGGGATGCCTTGCTTGTTATAGGCGGAAACAGGCACCATGATCGTATCGCCGCCCCAGTCCTCGGGCAGCAGGCCGTGATCGGCCAACTGCTGCTTGACGCGGTCGGGATTGGCGCCGGGGCGGTCCATCTTGTTGATCGCCACGATGACCGGCACCTTGGCGGCCTTCGCGTGGTTGAGCGCCTCGATGGTCTGCGGCATGACGCCGTCGTCCGCGGCCACCACCAGGATGGCGATATCGGTGACGTTGGCGCCGCGGGCCCGCATGGCGGTAAACGCCTCGTGGCCGGGCGTGTCGAGGAAGACGATCTTCTTGCCCTGGTGGTTCACTTGATAAGCGCCGATATGCTGGGTGATGCCGCCCGCCTCCTGGGCGGTCACGTTGGTCTGGCGGATAGCGTCCAACAGTGAGGTCTTGCCGTGGTCGACGTGGCCCATGATGGTGACCACCGGCGGCCGCGGCTGAAGGCTGGCCGGATCGTCCTCGATCGCGGCGATCTCGGTCGGGTCGGCCTCAGGCGGCAGTTCCTCCACCGTCACGCCGAACTCGCTGCCGAGGACGGCGGCGGTGTCGAAATCGACCTCCTGGTTTATCGTCGCCATGATGCCGAGCATCATGAGCTTCTTGATGATCTCGCTGACTTCCCGGCCCATCTTCGCGGCCAGATCCTTGACCGTGATCGACGGCCCGATCTTAATATTCTTCGGCCGCTGCGGTTCGGGCTTGGGAGTCTGCGGGCGCGACGGCCCGCCGGGCGTGTGCCTTCTGGCCGGCCCTCTGCGTCCATTGGCGCGTTCCTGGAACGACTTGCCCTGGTCGCGGCCGCGCTGCGGTCCGCCCGACGGCCTGCCGCCCTGCTGCGGGCCTTGGCCGGGGCGCGGACCCATCGGCGGACGCCCCTGCTGCGGACCGCCCATCGGCGGCCTGCCGCCCTGCTGCGGGCCCTGGCCGGGGCGCGGACCCATCGGCGGACGCCCTTG
>JALHDI010000108.1 GCA_022839045.1 Sporomusaceae bacterium | reverse complement strand
GGGGGTAAGGGGTTCGAAATATATTTCGGCGCAGCGCGAGCGGATGGCGGGGGTGATTTCATGGGCGTCGCGGGTGGTGGCGCCGATGAGGATGAAGTCGGCGGGGGCGCCGTCTTCGAACAGTTTCTTGATGTATTTGGGGACGTTGGGGTCGCTGGGGTCGTAGTAGGCGGAGTCGAAGAAGACGCGCTTGTCTTCCAGGACTTTGAGGAGCTTGTTCTGGAGCATGGGGTCCATCTCGCCGATTTCGTCGATGAAAAGGATGCCGCCGTGGGCGTCGGTGGCGAGACCGGGCTTGGGCTCGGGCACGCCGGTGTCGGCTAGATCGCGGCGGGCGCCCTGGTAGATGGGGTCGTGGACGGAGCCGAGGAGGGGGTTGGTCATGTCGCGCGGGTCCCACCTGAGGGTGGTGCCGTCGACTTCAACGAAGGCGGCGTCTTTGGCGAAGGGGGTGTATTTGAGCTTTTTCGCTTCTTCGAGGACGAGGCGGGCGGCGGTGGTTTTGCCGACGCCGGGCGGGCCGTAGAGGATGAGGTGCTGGGGATAGGGGGAGGCCAGTTTGGCGCGGAGGGCCTCGACGGCCCGCTCTTGGCCGACGATTTCGCTTAAGGCGCCGGGGCGGAGCAGTTCCATGGCCGATTTGGTTAGTTTTTTCTGCTCGAGTTTTTCGAGGATGGCGTATTTTTTTAGCGTCTGCGGGGTCTCGACGTTGTCCTCTTCTTCTTTGAGAACCTGCATCTTGATTTCCTGGACGTATTCGCGGTGGCGCTCTTCCATCCGTTCGGCGATTTTCTTTTCGAGCTTGTCTTCCACCGCCCGGCGGGCCATGAGGTCGGCCAGCTCGTCCTCGATCTCCTCGAGGATGGCGGGGATTTCGTCGATGGCGGGAAGCTTGTTGACGGTGGGGTCTTCGAAGACGAGTTTCTGGAGGGCCAGCACGCGTTCGGGGAGGCTGTCGGTGCGCAGCAGGTCGAGGGCGTCCAGTTTGCCTGCCTTGAGAACGACTTTTTCGGAGCCGATGAGGCCGGAGTAGAGGCCGTAAAGGGAGGCTACCTGCCGCTTGAGCTGCTCGACCTCCGTGTCGCGGACGTCGGCGGACCGGTGGGGGATGAATTTGCTAAAGAAGTTCTTCATTGCTTAGTCCTTTCGGGGTGCGGTTTAGGGTCCCGAATCCGGCGACTCCCAGACCGTTCAGAAGCCCCCAGATGCTAGGCGGCTCCGCCGGGCGTGCAGCGACGCGTACTCGGGTCGTACGCTAGCAAGCGCCCGGTGGAACAACAACGCAGATGGGGGTTGCTGGGCGGTCTGGGAAACTTACTGGGCGGTAACCTGAACCTCGATCTGGGTCGATACTTCCGGGTGAAGCTTGACGGTCACCGGATAGGCGCCAAGAGCCTTGAGGGCGTCCTTGAGCTCGATCTTGCGTTTGTCGAGGTCGATACCGTGCTGGCTTTTGAGGGCGTCGGCGATGTCCTTGCTGGTGACCGAGCCGAACAACCGGCCGCCTTCGCCGGTTTTGACGGCGACGGTAACTTTTAGCTTGGCGAACTGGGCGGCATGGAGTCTGGCTTCGTCGAGAAGGCGTTTGGCTTTGCGGGCTTCGTTGTCCTTCTGTTGCTGGGCGGCGTTGACGTTGCCGGCGGTGGCGGGGATGGCGAGCTTTTTGGGCAGCAGGTAGTTGCGGGCGTAGCCTTCGGATGCTTCTATGACGTCGCCTTTCTTGCCGAGGTTTTTAATGTCTTGCTGGAGGATTACTTTCACGGCTGTCACTCTCCTTGATGTACTTGGCGACGAGTGCGGTGACGCGGCTCTTGGCGTCTTCGATGCCGACGCCTTTGAGCTGCGCCCCGGCCACGGTCTGGTGTCCGCCGCCGCCGAGTTCTTCCAATATGATCTGAACGTTGACGTCGCCCTGGGAGCGGGCGCTGACGGCTACGCCGCCGTCGATGGGGAAGAGGACGAAGCTTACTCTGACGCCCTCGATGTTGAGCAGCATATCGGCCGCCTGGGCGGCGGCGATCTGCGGTTCGCTGATTTTCTGGGTGTAGGTGGCGATGACGACGCCGCCGGGCAGCGTTTCGGTGTTGTTGATGATTTCGGCCCGGTGTTTGAGGGTGTCGAGGTCGACGCGGAAAAGCCGGCGGACGAGCTTGGGATCGGCCCCGGCCCGGCGGAGGTGGGCGGCGGCGTCGAAGGTGCGGACGCCGGTCTGGACGGTAAAGCTTTTGGTGTCGACGACAATGCCGGCGTAGAGGGCTGAAGCCTCGATCCGGGTGAGGTCGAGTTTCTCGTCGAAGTAGGTGAGAAGCTCGGTGACGAGTTCGCTGGTGGAGGAGGCCGAGGGCTCGAGATAGACGAGCAGCGGGTTGGCGATGAAGTCTTCGGCCCGCCGGTGATGGTCGATGACGATGGTTTTCTCGGCCTTGCCGAGGAGGGCTGGGGCGGCGACGAGCGCCGGCCGGTGGGTATCGACTACGAAGAGGACGGTGCCGGGGCTGACGGCGGCTTCCGCCTGGGCCGGGTCGACGAACAGGGTGCGGTGCTCTTCGTATTCTTCAAGGTATTCGGCGAGTTTTTCGACCGCGACGCCCGGACGGCTGGCGACGACGTGGGCCGGCTTGCCCAGGAACCGCGCCATCCTGGCTACGCCGAGGGAGGCGCCGAGGCTGTCGTAGTCTTCGTTGGCGTGGCCCATGACGACTACCGACGAAGCGCCGGCGATGATGTCGCGGAGGGCCTGGGCTACGATGCGGGCTTTGACGCGGGTGCTCTTTTCGACGGTTTTGGTTTTGCCGCCGTAGAACTGGACCTTGCCGGCGATATGGACGGCGGCTTGGTCGCCGCCCCGCCCGAGGGCGAGGTCGAGCCCCGCCTGGGCCCGCTGGCCGAGGGCGGCGATGGTGGGCTCGTCGGCGGCCACGCCGAGGCTGAGGGTGACGGGGATGTGGTTGCCGCCGTGAATGGTGCGGATGGTGTCGAGGATGTCGAATTTGTCGGCCAGAGCGGCGTCGAGTGCCCGGCGGTCGAAGACGGCGATGTAGTTGTCTTCGCTGTATTTTTTGAGGAAGCCTTCGAGGAGGCCGGCCCATTCGCTAAGGCGGCGGTTTACTTCGGCGAGGATGGCGGAACGCTGGCTTTCGCTGAGGCCTTTGAGGACGTCGCTGTAGTTGTCGATCTGGATGTAGGCGAGCACGGGCATGGCGCCTTCGCAGCTCAGTTTGACGGTCTCGCTGGCGGTTATGTCGGTGAAGGAGAAGATCATGAGCGGCGGACCGTCCTGCTTGGGACCTTCCAGGGGTTTGTAGACCGCCTGGTAGTGCCGGCTGCGGGCGTGAAAGGCTTCGTAGCCGGACTTGCCCCACAGGCGGGCGAGGTCGATGCCCGGCCAGAAGCGGTCGATGCCGTCGCCGGGTCCGAGTTCGATGTCGGCCCAGTCGGCGAGGACGCTGTTGCGCCAGTGGAATTTGCCGGCCGCGTCGACAATGGCGATGGCCAGCGGCAGGTTCTGGAGGGCATAGTGGGCCGCCTGGCCGACGCTTTCGCTCATGAGGTCGAGGTAGGCGGACAGTTCTTTCTGCCGTTCGAGGTGCCGCTCCCGCCCGTAGAGGTAGAGGATGTAGAGGAGGATGGCGCCGATGACGGCGACGTATTTGTTGTAGAATAGGATGATGAGGAGGAGCGCGGCCGATACGGCGAGATAGACGCGGGTATCGAACCAGAGGGACGGTCCGCGGGACATGGTTTACCCTCCTGTCAGGACGACCGGGGTGTATTGTGTTGCCGGTAACCGGCGGCAAGATCGAAAACGCCGGCGCCAACGGCCGCTAATTGAAGAAAACCGCTGGTCAATATCATAATCAGTATAATATTGCGCATCAGCCTTGACAAATTGTATTTGTCGGCAAGGAAGTAAAATAGCGCCAGGCCTTGGCCGAAAAGGAGTATGGCCGACGCCCCCAGCAGGTTTAAGCCGATTTTGCTTAGCAGGTCTTGGTTGAGATATTGGCCGAGAAACAGCACTGCCGCGGCGAGGGTGGCGAAGTGGATCATCTGCCTGGGCAGCGACCATTCCTTGAAGGGAGGGAAGGAGGGCGTTTGGTGGCCGAGCTTGCGCAGCACCGCCCGGGCGAGGATGAAGTTGAGGTAGGTCTGGAAAACGGCGGACATGGCGAGCAGGGCCGGGAGGAGCACCTGGAACAGGAGCATCACGACCCTGAACTGTTCCCGCATCTGGGCGATGACCGTTTCCGTCATGCCGAAGCCGCGGTAAAATTCGATCGCATCGGCCATCGCTTTTTCCATTGTCTCGATCTGAAAACTGAACGGGTTTATGCCCATCACGACGAAAGTGAGGCCCATCAGCGCCAGGTTGGATATCAGGCAGACGACCGAGCCCCAGATGATCGTCTTGAAGGGCCCGAAGCCGGCCCGGAAGGCGTGACCGAAGACAAGGCCGACGAGGCCGAAGCCGACGACGATGTGGACCGCCTTGAGGGGCGAGATAAGGATGGCGCTGAGGACGCCGGCGACGACGGTGGCCATGACGCTCCACCGGAAGCCGTGACGGACGCCGAGGAGGATGATGGGCACCGGCCACAGGAAGGTGACGAAAGCGCCGACGATGGGGACGTAGACGCTGATGAGGGCGAAGACGACGGCGATGGCGGACATTATGCCCGCTTCGACGGTGGGACGCGTGTTGGTCTGTCGCATGGTTCACCTCGGCTATAGTTTAGCGTTTTTGGCTTGCGGGAATAGCATCGGCCAAACGCCGGCTTTCGATTCCCGGCACGGGCTTATTGCCGCCGGGAAGCAGGCGGGGCTTATCCGCGGCCGAAAAAGCCTGGACTGTATTTATTCGCACTTATAGGCGCCGTTTCCTTCATGCGCCGGCGATCGGCCATGCGGACAGCCGCTTATTTTCCGGCAGCAATATCGCGATAATAATGGTACTGCTGAAGCAGTAGGACAAAAAAAACGCCGGGGCTGAGGCTCATCTTTCGGATCGCCGAAGGAGTCTTTCCTCTCCGCCCGCAGGTGGTATATAATGGTAGCGACGGCGGCCTTCTCGCGCCTCGTTACCTGTCGTGATTTTCAGGGACCTTTTCTTGTATTATTTTGCGGTGCTGGAGAGGTGACGGCGGTGAACGGGCGGAAGAGTACCCCGACGAATGACATCAGCTATTTCCGCGTGGGCGACATCCCGGGGCTGGAGCTGTATCGCGGCATCGGCGTCACCCGCCACGTGCCGCGGCATATCCACGGCCTGTTCAGTCTGAGCGTCGCCGAGGCGGGGGTGCGGATCAGCGAGAGCAGGCGCCAGAAATACCACATCACCCCTGGCTCGATCTTCGTAAGCGAGTGGGGGGAGGCGCACGCCGGCGACATCCCCTCCGGCGTCAGCTATTCGAGCCGCTCGCTGCGGATCGGCCGGGAGCTTTTCGACTCACTGCTGGCGGAGCTACCGGGACGGGAAGAGACGGAGGCCCATTTCCCCGTGCCGCTGGTGCGGGACGGCGAGCTGTACGGGAAGATTTTCCGCCTGCATATGCTGGCTGCATCCCCGGAGTCGCAATTGGCCAAGGAGTGCCTGCTGCGGGAGGTTTTTTCCCTGCTGGTCAACCGCCACTCCCGGCTGCGGGACGACTGGCCGGCGACCGGCGACGAATCGGGGGCGGTGCGCCGGGTGTGCACCTATCTTCGCGACTGTTGCCATGAGAATGTGTCGCTCGGGACGCTGGCGGCGATTGCCGGGTTCAGTCCTTTCTATCTCTGCCGGGTTTTCGAGCGGACGGTGGGCGTCCCGCCGCACGTGTACCAGTTGGATGTCCGCCTGGCGAAGGCGGCCGACCTGCTGGCCCGCGGCCGGAAAATCGTCACCGTGGCGATGGAGACGGGGTTCTGCGACCAAAGCCACTTCCACAAGGCGTTCAAACGGAAGTTCGGGGTGACGCCCCGCCAGTATCTCGGATAGAAATCAAACCGCCGGCCCGGAGGCGAATAATAGCAGTGTGGTTTTCGAAAGGGGAATTTTCATGCGTCTGGTTGCGGTCTTACTGACATTGCTGCTCGTCGCCGCCCTGGCCGGCTGCGGCGGGACAAAGTCTGCGGCGCCGCCGGCCGCGCCACAGGCCAAGGAGACGCCGCAGTTCGCCAAGCTGCTGACAGTGGCCGGCGGCGATACGGTCTCGCTCGACCCCGCCACCGTCAAGGTGAGCGGCAACGCTGTGTCGCTCATGCTCCGGTTCACGAAGGGCGAAATTAAGAACGGCGCCAAGACCGAGAGCTGGGATGCCGTATTCCGGCCGTCGGAGCAGTTGGTCGCCGTGAAGGCGAAGGTGCTGTACGGCGAGGACGGCCAGGTAATTTCGGCCGACACGGTCGACGGCGGCTGGGAGTATGTGATCCCCGGCTCGGACACGGAACGGATCATGGCGGCGGTGGTGGAGTACTGCAAGAGCCGCGGGCTGGCGGTGAACGCGACGCCGCCGCCGTACGCGCTGCCCGACTTCAAGTATTTGGCCAAGTCAACCGCCAACAATGCGTATTATCTTTATAAGCCGACCTCGGTGCGCTCCGGGACCGGCCAGGCGAGCGTCGAGGTACTGCTGATCTACGAGACGGTCAGGGACGGTACCAAGTACGCCATCTCGACGGTGGCCTTCCAGCCGACGGCGAAGAAGTATCGCACGACGGCCCGGATGCTGTACGACGCCGCCGGGAAGATGCGGACGGCGCCGGGAGACCCAGAGTGGCAGGCCGTCACGCCCCAGTCGGTCTACGATATGCTGCTGGACGAAATTAAATAGATCGGCTTACAAAACAGAGGAAGCCTTGGGGCTTCCTCTGTTGTTCTTTATTCCCGTTTCAACGGCGTCACAGAGCGTCGACGTCGATATTGTATTCGATTCGCCGGGCCACTTCCTGGGCGAGGTCGGCGCCGAACAATAGCCGCAGGAGGTAGAAACCTAGCTCGAGGCCGGAGCTCACGCCGCCGGCGGTGATGATGGCGCCGTCGCGGACGACTTTGGCGGGAACGACCTCTACGGAATAGGCGGCAAGCTCGGCGAAGGCGGTGTGGTAGGTGGTGGCTTTTTTGCCGGTAAGCAGGCCGGCCTCGGCCAGCAGGAAGGCGCCCGTGCAAACGGAGGCGACGTATTTGGCGGTTGCCTGCCGGCCGCGGAGGAACTTCCGGATGGCGGGATTTTTCATGGCGGCCAAGCGGCCTTTGCCGCCGGGGGCGACGATGATGTCGAGAGGCGGGCAGGACGCGAGGGTAGTGTCGGGGATGATCCGCATGCCGTTGAATGCGGTTACCGGTTCGGGGGTTTCGGCGACAAGCAGGACTTCGGTGCTGCCGGGCCGGATTTTGTTGAGGTAGCTCAGCACTTCGTACGGGCCTACAAAATCCAGTTCTTCGACTTGGGGAAATATCAGGATGCCGATGACGATCATATTTTCCACTCCTTCGGGGTGTCAAGCCGTTCAGGTGAGCCACCAGTTTCTTTCGCCGGCGAGCTGCGATTACCTGTACGGGTCGACGGAAATTATGCGGTTAGATTATGGGGTTCTGTCTTTCGGACAGCCATAGTATAATATTTATATATTCGGGCATCGGATGATTGACCAAAGACGTTCAAGCACCGATAGGGGTTCGGTGCTTTTTATTTATTCCCGAATATTATTCGAGGAGGTATCTATATGAGCAAATACTATTTCCGTGCGATGGACGAGCGCTATCTTGATACGGTGCTGCAGATTTACACTTATTATGTGCTAAATACTACCGCGACTTTTCACGCCCGCCCTCTGACGCGGGAAGAGGTGAGGGAAATTGTCTTCTTCGCTAGTGAAAGATATAAGACATTTGTAATATGCGCGGACGAGGAGGTTTGCGGTTATGTCCTTTTGACGCAGCATAAGAAAAGAGAGGCGTATGACGGTACGGCCGAGGTGACAATTTATCTGCAGCCGGATTTTATCGGGAAGGGTATCGGGAGTTTGGCGATCGGGCATATCGAAGAATACGCCCGCAAGCAGAAATTGCATGTTTTGGTTGCCACAATATCCGGGGAAAACGAAAAGAGTATCAGGCTTTTCGCGAACAACGGCTATACCAAGTGCGCCCATTACCGGGAAGTGGGCCAAAAATTCGGCCGGCTGCTTGATGTTGTCGCCTATCAGAAAATAATCGGCTAATAATCAGTACTCTACTGGGGAATTTCTTGCGACCACCATGAAGAGGAAAATATAAGAACGCCGGATGTCATCGGACATCCGGCGTTTTGCTGTTACTCGGCGGTGAAGGGCAGCAGGGCCATGTTGCGGGCCCGCTTGATGGAGACGGTGAGCTGGCGCTGGTGTTTGGCGCAGTTGCCCGAGATGCGGCGGGGCAGGATCTTGCCGCGTTCGGTGGTGTAGCGGCGCAGCTTGGGTACGTCTTTATAGTCAATGGACTCTACTTTGTCCACGCAGAAACTGCAGACTTTTTTCTTCGGCTTACGGCCTTTTTCGCGTTTCATGTTAAACCTCCTTTAAAACGGGATTTCTTCTTCCGGAAATACCTGACCGCCAAACGGGGTGGCTTCCTTGTCTTCGGTCGGCTGCTTGCGCTCGAGAAACTCGATGTTCTGGGCGATGACTTCCGCTACGCGGCGCTTCTGCCCGTCATTGGTCTCATAGGAGCGGATTTGCAGGCGGCCTTCGACGAGGACGCGCTGACCCTTGGTGAGGTTGTTGCCGCAGGTCTCGGCGAGTTTTTCCCAGGCGACGATGGGGATGAAATCGGCTTCCCTCTGCCCGCCGCCGGCGAACCGGTTAACGGCGATGGTGAAAGACGCGACCGCCTTGCCGCTCTGGGTGTAGCGCACTTCCGGATCCTGGGCGAGGCGTCCGACCAGAATGACCTTGTTCATAGCTATCCTCCTGGCCTAATCTTCCTGCTTGACAACCATGTGGCGCAGGATTTCGTCGGTAATCTTCATCACGCGCTCGAGCTCGGCAACGACGCTGGCCGGAGCGGTGAAGTAGACAACGAAGTAAATCCCTTCGTTGAAGTCTTTGAGTTCGTACGCCAGGCGGCGTTTGCCCCAGCGGTCGACCTTGTCGATCGTGCCGCCGTTGTTTTTGATGAGGTTCTCGAATTTGGCGACAACCGCCTCGACAGCCTCTTCTTCCGCC
>JALHDI010000265.1 GCA_022839045.1 Sporomusaceae bacterium | reverse complement strand
GGTTTCGAGGACGGCGAAGATGTCGTTGCCGTCGACGACGACGCCGGGGATGCCGTAGCCTTTGGCGCGGTCGGCGATGTCTTCGATGTTGTTGGTGGTGCGGTAGGGGGTGGTGGAGGCCCACTGGTTGTTTTCGTTGACAAAGATGACCGGCAGTTTCCAGGCGGCGGCCATGTTGATGCCTTCGTGGAAGGTGCCGCGGTTGGAGGCGCCGTCGCCGAAGAAGCAGACGGCTACCTGGCCTGTTTTACGCATTTTGGCGGCGAGGGCCGCCCCGACGGCGAGGTTGTAGCCGCCGCCGACGACGCCGTTGGCGCCGAGCATGCCGACGGAGAAGTCGGCGATGTGCATCGAGCCGCCTTTGCCTTTGCAGTAGCCGGCTTTTTTACCGAAGATTTCGGCCATCATCGGCTTGATCTGCGCGCCTTTGGCGATGCAGTGGCCGTGGCCGCGGTGAGTGCTGGTGATGTAGTCCTGGTCGGTGAGGTTGGCGCAGACGCCGACGGCGATGGCTTCTTCACCGATGTAAAGGTGGACGAAGCCCGGCAGTTCGCCGCCGAGGAAGAGTTCGCCGATTTTTTCTTCGAACAGTCTGATGCTTGTCATCCGCCGGTAGAGGTGGCGCAGAAGTTCGGCATCATGGTTCATGTAGATCACCCCTCTCGTTTTTCCCAAAACGTCTTTCGGCAATTTAGAAATGCATTTTCCATGCCAACGGGGAAAAACGCGGGGATGTCCCTGAAAAATGGCTTGAAACGGGGCAGTTCGTCCTGAGGGAGGGCGCGGGGATTGTTCGGATATCGAGCAGCCGGTGGTCAATTAGTGAACATGTCGTTTTCTTTCGGCACGGTTATGGCGTAGTCGCGCAGTTTGCTGTAGAGGGTGTTGCGGCCGATGCCGAGGAGCTTGGCGGCGTGGGAGATGTTGCCGCGGGTGTTGTGGAGCGTTTCTTTGATGATTTTTTTCTCGGCGTCACGCAATGAGAGCTGGCTCCAGCTCGCGGGTTCGGTTTTTTCGCCCATGGTGCGCGGCAGGTATTCGACGCCGATTTCGGGGTATTCGCAAATGTTGACGGCCCGTTCGACGACGTTTTCGAGTTCGCGGACGTTGCCGGGCCATTCGTAGGTCATGATGCGCGCGAGGGCGTCGTCGCTGAAGTGTTTGTCTTCGACATCGAGCTGGTGGCACATTTTTTTGAGGAGGTAGTCGAGGAGGGGCGGGATGTCTTCGAGGCGCTCCCTGAGAGGCGGGACGTAGATGGGCAGGACGTTGAGGCGGTAGTAGAGGTCGTGGCGGAAGTTGCCTTCCCTGACTTCGACGGCGACGTCGCGGTTGGTGGCGGCGATGACGCGGACGTCGATGTCGAGGGAGCGCTGGCCGCCGACCCTGGTGATGCGCTTTTCCTGGAGGACTCTGAGGAGTTTGACCTGGATGTCGAGCGGCATTTCGCCGATTTCGTCGAGGAAGATGGTGCCGCCGTGGGCGAGCTCGAATTTGCCCGGCCGGCCGCCCTGCTTGGCGCCGGTGAAGGCGCCGTCTTCGTAGCCGAAGAGTTCGCTTTCGACGAGGTTGCGGGGGATGGCGCCGCAGTTGATGGCGATGAAGGGGCCTTCGGAGCGGAGGCTGGCGTTGTGGATGGCCTGGGCGATG
>JALHDI010000107.1:16696-19130 GCA_022839045.1 Sporomusaceae bacterium | reverse complement strand
CGCCGACACCGAATTCGGCGACATGTACCTCATCGAAATCGCCCGCGGCTGCGGCCGCCACTGCCGCTTCTGCATGGCCGGCTACTGCTTCCGCCGGCCCCGCGCCCGCTCCCTCGCCAGCCTCGAGGCGGCCATCCGCCACGCCCAAAAATACCGCGACAAAATCGGCCTCGTCGGCGCCGCCGTCTCCGACCACCCCGACATCGACGCCCTCGTCGCCTTCATCCGCGCCCAGGGCCTCAAATTCTCCGTCGCCTCCCTCCGCGCCGACTCCCTCACCCCCGCGCTCGCCCAAGCCTTAGCCGCCAGCGGCCACAAAACCATCACCCTTGCCCCCGAAGCCGCCAGCGAGCGTCTCCGCTGCATCATCAACAAAGGCATCGACGCCGCCGACCTCGAGCGCGCCATCGCCCTCGCCGCCGCCGCTGGCATCCCCCACGTCCGCCTCTACATCATGGTCGGCCTCCCCGGCGAACAGGACGACGACATCGCCGCCATCGCCGAACTCGCCCGCGCCACCAGGCGCCACATGGCCGCCCACGGCCGCGGCGGCCGCCTAACCCTCAGCATCAACCCCTTCATCCCCAAACCCTTCACCCCCTTCCAGTGGCTGCCCATGGCCCCCCAGCCCGTCGTCGAAGCCAGGCTGGCCGCCATCCGCGCCGCCCTCAAAGCCGACAAAAACACCGAAATCCTCGTCGAACCCCCCAAAGAAGCCTACCTTCAGGGCGTCCTCTCCCGCGGCGACCGCCGCCTCGGCCCCGTCCTCCTCGACGCTCACCGCCGCGGCGGCCCCAAACACTGGTCCCGGGCCCTCAAAGCCGCCGGCCTCGACGAAGCCTTCTACCTCTACCGCGAACGTCCCTTGGGCGAAACCCTCCCCTGGCAGCACCTCGACATGGGTCTCGCGCCAGGCTACCTCCGCCAGGAACTCGACCGCGCCCGCGGCGAAAAATACACCCCTCCCTGCCGGCCAGGCTGCACCCTCTGCGGCGTCTGCCGTCCCGGCCAGGAGGAGGGAGGAGGCAACACCCCATGAGCAAATTCGTCCTCAAGCGCGCCATGAGCGGCGTCTGGTACGGCCTGTTCACCCACCTCTCCCACCACGGGGTCAGACACGGCGTCTCCACCCGGCTGGGCGGCCTCAGCGCCCCGCCCTACGCCACCCTCAACCTCGGCCTCAAAAGCGGCGACGACCCCGACAAAGTCTGCCTCAACCGCGACCTCTTCTGCCAGGCCGTCGGCGTCGACTACGCCCGCGCCGTCACCTGCCAGCAAGTCCACGCCGACCACATCCACCTCGCCCGCGAGGAAGACGCCGGACGGGGCGCGCGCAGCCACGCCGCCGCCGTCCCGGCCAGCGACGCCCTCATCACCGACCAGCGCGGCCTGCCCCTCATGCTCTTCTACGCCGACTGCGTCCCCGTCCTCATCTTTGACCCCGTCCG
This sequence comes from Sporomusaceae bacterium, assembly GCA_022839045.1. Next base: position 17,682 of record JALHDI010000107.1, on the reverse strand, counting down.
GCGGGCCATCGGCCTCAGCCATGCCGGCTGGAAAGGCACCGTCGCGCGCGTAGCCGCCAAAACCGTCCTCGCCATGGGCGAGCACTACGGCACCAAGCCGGCCGACTGCATCGTCGGCATCGGCCCCTCCATCGGCCCCTGCTGCTACGAAGTCGACGCCCCCGTCGTCGAAGCCCTCCGGGCCTCCTTCGCGGGCACTTGGCGCCACCTCATCGTCCCCCGCGGCGACAAATGGCTCCTCGACCTCTGGCACGCCAACCGCGACCAGCTCGAAGAAATCGGCGTCCCCCGCGCCAACATCGACATCAGCGGCGTCTGCACCGCCGAAAACACGCAGCTGTTTTATTCGCATCGGGCCGAACACGGCGTCACCGGCCGCATGGGCGCAATTATTTCCCTTTAATTCGTTGGAACCGTTGATAAGCCCTCATCTGCGGCGTTGCTCCTCGGCTGCCGTCCTCAGCGTACTAACGTGTACGCTTCCGGTGCCAGCCTCCGGTCCGCCTTGCATCTGAGGGCTTCTGAACGGTTCCGGCAGTACAAAGAAGAACGGAGTGGGGGAGAGGAGCCTCACCAAAACACAAAGACCGGCCGGAGAAATCTCCGGCCGGTCTTTCCACGCCAGGGTCCTGGCGGCGCGAAGCCTCAGCCCGTCGACGGTGGTCGATAACGATACAATTCGATCAACTCCCGCGACACCACCAGCTTCACCCCTGGCGCCAGCGTCGGCAGCAGCCTCGCCGGGGCGTCGAACCCCATTATCTGCCCGAAAGTGCTGAACACGCTGTTCGAATTCGCCCGGAACCCGTGCTGCCAAAAATTCGGATAGCACAGCCCCAGCCCGTTGATCGCCGGGATAGCCGCCGCCGCCGCCAGCCAGCGCGCCGCCACCTCGGCCTTGCGCCCGCGCGCGCACGCCGCCGCCGGCTGCCCCGGCTGCAGCGCCCACGCGAACCCCGCCCCCCGCACCGCCAGCAGCCGATGCG
>JALHDI010000107.1:0-16668 GCA_022839045.1 Sporomusaceae bacterium | reverse complement strand
CCGTCCGCGGGTCGACCGCCAGGCCGTGCAGCTGATCAGCCACCTCGCCGTCCGCGCCCACCAGCGCCCAAAAATTATGCGTGAACGGCACGAACGGGACGCGGAACGCCCGCGCCTCGATGGCCCACAGACCCGTTTCGCCGCAACTCATACCATCCAACCCGTTCCTTCCCAAACCGCCGGGGCATCGCATTTCCCCCGGCAAACCTACCTTCGTTGCCGTGCCGCCAAATCCTTTTTATTTCCCCGCGGCAGAGGGTAGCCGGCGTAGCGTGTGGAATTAAAATACCAGGAGATGATAACTTGACACCCGCCACACCAGCCTCAACCCGCAAAGTCGAACTCATCCTGCTCGCCGTCATTTTCATCTGGGGCGTCAACACCCCGGTCATGAAGATCGGCCTGGGCGCCATCGACCCCCTCGTCTACAACGCCTTCCGCCTCGTCATCGCCGCTCTGGTCACCGGCGCCGCCCTGCTGCTGAGCGGGCAGTACCGGCCCATGAAGGCCAACGACCTCGGGCAGCTCGCCGCCATCAGCGTCTTCGGCTTCTTCACCAACCAAGTCTTCATCATCTATGGCCTGGACGCCACCACCGCCGGCAACGCCGCCCTTGTCCTCGCCACCCTGCCGGTCAACATCGCCCTCATCAACCGCCTCCTCGGCCTCGAGTTTCTTTCCCCCCGCGCCGCCCTCGGCATCGCCCTGTCCCTCACCGGCGTCATCCTCACCGTCGTCGGCGCCGGCAAAGAAATAAGCCTGACCGGCCCGCACCTCACCGGCGCCGTCCTCATCCTCATCGGCCAGTACGGTTACGGCTACTACACCGTCACCTACAGGCGCCTCGCCGACAACTACTCGCTCCGCCAGATCATGGCCTCCGTCTTCGCCATCAACGCCGTCCTCTTCGTCCTCATCGCCGTTCCCGACCTCGCCCGCACCGACTGGTACGCCGTCCCGGCCGCCGGCTGGTACAGCATCGTCTTCTCGTCCGTCTTCGCCCTCGCCCTCGCCAACCTCACCTGGATTTGGGCCGTCAAAGCGCTCGGCAGCACGCGCGCGTCCCTTTACCCCAACCTCTGCCCCGTAATCTCCATCGCCTTCGCCTGCCTCTTCCTCGACGAAAGCTTCGGCTTCCTCCAGGCGGCCGGCGGCGCCGTCATCTTCCTCGGCCTCTGGCTCGCCCGCGGCCAATCCCTGCCGCAGCCGGCAGCCACCAAAACCCGGAAAGGTTGAATGATCCATGCTCGGCTTTTTGCTCGCCGGCGCCTCCCTGGGCCTGTCGGCCGGCCTCTCCCCCGGCCCCCTGTTCGCGCTCGTCATCGCCCAGACGATGCGATACGGCCTCCGCGAAGGCGTCAAAGCCGCCTGCTCGCCCCTCGCCACCGACCTGCCCATCATCGTCGCCGCCACCTGGCTGCTGGCCGCCATCGCCGCCTACCAACAGATCCTCGGCCTCATCGCCCTCGCCGGCGGCTTATTCGTCGCCCACATGGCCTGGGAAAACGCCCGCTCCGGCCCGCCGGCCGCCGCGAACGACCCCGCCGCCGCCAACTCCGTCCTCCGCGGCGCCGTCGTCAACCTCCTCAGCCCCCACCCGTACCTCTTCTGGCTCACCGTCGGCGGCCCGCTCCTCCTCAGCGGCTGGCGGGAAAGCCCCGCCAGCGCCGCCGCCTTCATCCTCGGTTTTTACTCCTGTCTGGTAGGCGCGAAAATCCTCCTCGCCCTTATTGTCGCCAAATCGCGCCACGCCTTCACCGGGCGCGGCTACATAGTCGTTATGCGGTTACTTGCGGCATTATTGTTAGTGTTGGCCGGCTTTCTATTCTATGAAGCATGGAAGCTGTTATCCTAATACAGAAGGACCGCCCATAAGCGCCCACCTGCGGCGTACCCGCAAGGGGCAGGCCGCCCCTCTAACCGCTAAAGCGCTAAGAGGAGCGCACTTGCTCCTCGGATGGCCCACTCGACGTACGCAACCAAGTACGCCGGCCAGGCTCTGGCGCCATCCATGGCGCGCCCGGCACATCAAAGCTTTTGGGAACGGTGGGGGAGACAAGAGAATCGGCGGAACTGATAAAAGCTCCCGGCTACGGGAGCTTTCGCGGTCTTACTATAGTCCTATTCGTTCATTTTAAGACCTCACGCATCTTTAACCAGCGTTTCCGTTTCGTCAACAAGCTCCTGCAATATCTCCACCCCTTGCCTGGTGCTCTCCTTGTCGGCGGACAGCAGCGTAAAAACCTTATCTATCCGGCCCTTATAATCCCTTGGTTTCTTATTAAAGCCCTCGATCATCCGCACGGCTTTTTTCTCATTGATGCAGTATTCTTCGTTCAAAGCAAACAAGGCCTGATTTAAACAGGAAACAGCCCTGAAGCAATGACCGGCGACATACGACACGTCGTCCTTCCCGCTATAACCCTTGGCGAGCATCAGCGAAAACGGCGCTTCAAACATGAAATAACCGATTATCGCCTCCTTCAGCGCCTTTGGATACGGCCGGGTTTTCGCCTTCAGCGCAGAAACCTGATTTGTTGTTTCGGCCAAAATTTTGCATACCGCGACCTCACCCATATAAATTACATTCAGGTAAGCGTGCGGATGCCCGGCATGATAATGAGTGGTAACTTTCCCCGCCAGACATTCGTCGATAACCTGCGCGACCCTCTTGATATCGCGCAGGATCAAATCAACATGATAGCCTTGAACGACAAGCCAGCCGCCGGCATTCACCCAGGCGCCCCAGCCGCCTAAAGGCGTAACCAGCTTCTCGCGGCGGTCATCGTCCCAGTTGGCGGCGACCCTGCTCACTTCATCTACATCAAACCCCGCCGCTTCATCATAATAAATGCCGATATCGATATCCGAAGTCGCGTGATTAGTACCTCGTGCCCTCGAACCCCCTAACACTATGCCGACAACGCCGGGTATTCCTTTCAGGTCCTGGCTTATACCGTTTATTATATCTTGCGCAGTCATAAATCTTCATCTCCCCACTTATACAAAGTCGCTATTATTCTTTATTCTTAACGTCCTTTCAACTCCCTTCGGAACAAATGTTTGGCGGCATCCGTAACGGGGACGAAGCCAATGCCGAGAAACAGTCGCAAATTTAAGGCGTAAAGCCCGCCTGCCGTCGATTCGGCATACGTGCAGGCGGTGGCGGAGAACTCCGGCGCACAGCACGCGTCTCTTCGCCCCGCCCCATCCCCAGCCTCCCCCGCCGGGAGGCTTTTTCCTTGCCGGCCAAAATGGCAGCCCCGCCCGTTATTGCCGGCAATCCTCAATTGACGCCGCCCGCAAAAACTATTAATATTAATAATGTTATACTTAACATAAATATTAAATTATTGCAAACTGCGCGCCCCGCAAAGGAGGTCCAACCGTGTTCAGCCGCCCCGACGCCAAAACGTGGATCAAACTCGTCACCGCCCTCTTCATCCTCAAAATCCTCAAAACGGGAGCCGCCCACGGCAACCGCATCGCCGGCGAGATCAAGCGCGTCACCGGCGACGCCGTCCAGCCAAACCCCAATTTCCTCTACCCGCTGCTCCGCCAGCTCGAGGAGAAAGGCTATGTCGCCGGTAACTGGGACAACCCCGCCACCCGTAGCAAACGCGTCTACACCATCACCGCCAGCGGCATCGACTACCTCGCGACCCTTAAAGAAACCGCCCGGGCCAAAATGCTCGAGCTCGAGCGCCGTCATAAAGCCATCCGCGATTTCCTCTTCGCCGACTGAAAAAACAACTCCCATCATCATACTTAGGAGGATCAACATGAGCGCCGCCCAAAAATTCGCCAAACGCAAACTGACTATAGCCGCAGCCTTGATTGCGGGCGCTCTCGCCGTCGCCGGCGGCTGGTGGTGGTTCGCCGCCAGCGGCAAAATCTCCACCGACGACGCCAGAGTGAAAAGCAACATCGTCAACGTCAGCACCAAAGTCCCCGGCCAGATCGAGGAACTCGCCGTCAAGGAAGGCGACCGCGTCGAGGCCGGCCAGGTCATCGCCCGCATCGACAGCCAGGCCCTGGCGATCCAGGTCGAGCAGGCCGAGGCCAACCTCGCCGCCGCCCAGGCCAAGCTCGCCTCCCTTGAGGCCGGCAACCGCCCGCAGCAGGTCGCCCAGGCCGAATCCTCGGTCGCCCAGGCCGAAGCCAGCCTGGAGAACGCCCGCCGCGACTACGAGCGCACCGCCACCCTCTACGAGGACGGCGCCCTGTCCGCCCAGCAGCGCGACGCCGCCCTCACCGCCCTCAAGGTCGCCCAGGCCCAGTACGACGCCGCCCGCCAGGGCCTTAGCCTCGCGGCCGAAGGCGCGGCCGCCCAGGACGTCGACTTCGCCCGCGCCCAGGTAGACCAGGCCGCCGCCGCTCTCAAAAGCGCCCAGCTCCAGCTCGCCAACTCGACCATCACCGCCCCCGCCGCCGGCGTCGTCGCCAAGCGGCCCGTCGATCCCGGCGAAATGGTCTCCGTCGGCCAGACCGTCTACAGCATCACCAACCCGGCCGACTCCTGGGTCGAGGCCAACATCGAGGAAACCGACATCGGCCGCGTCAAGGACGGCGATAGCGTCCAGTTCACCGTCGACGCCTACCCGCGGCAGAATTTCGCCGGCGAGGTCAGCGAAGTCGGCGCCGCCACCGGCTCCCAGTTCGCCCTCCTGCCGGCCGACAACGCCACCGGCAACTACACCAAGGTCACCCAGCGCATCCCCGTCAAAATAAAAATCGTCGACAGCGGCCAGGCCGTCCTCAAACCGGGCATGTCGGCCGTCGTCGCCATCCGCACGGGCAGGTGAGCGCCATGACCGCCGCCGCCAAACCCAACAAATACTTCGTCCTCTTCATCGTCTCCCTCGGCACCGTCCTCAGCGGCTATGTCGCCAGCTCCCTCGACATCGCCCTCACCAACATCATGAGCACCTTCGGCTTCACCATGGACACCGTCACCTGGGTGCTGCTCGCCTACATGATCCCCTACGGGGCCACCCTGCCGATCATGGGTAAATTCGGCGACCAGTTCGGCCGCAAGAAAATCTACGTCGCCGGCCTGGTCGTTTTCACTCTCGCCACCATGATGGTCGGCCTCTCCTGGAGCGCCGCGTCCGTCATCCTCTTCCGCATCGTCCAGGGCCTCGGCGCGGCGATGTTCTTCCCCAACGCCATGGCCCTCGTCGCCGATGCCTTCCCGCCCGCCGAACGCGGCCAGGCGATGGGGATGTGGGGGGCCCTCGCCGCCTCCGGCGCCGTTCTCGGACCGACCGTCGGCGGCTACATCGTCGAATACGTCAGCTGGCGGATGCTCTTCGACAGCATCGTCCCCATCTCAGCGGTCGGCATCTTCCTCGCCGTCGTCTTCCTTGAGGAATCGCCCCCGCAGGACACGACAAAGCCCATCGACTACCTCGGCGGCCTGACCCTCATCGCCAGCCTCGCCGCCCTCATCGTCGCCCTCAACCGCGGCGGCCAGGAAGGCTGGACCTCGCCCTACATCCTCGGCCTCTTCGCCCTCATGGCCGTAAGCCTGGCCGCCTTCGTCCTCATCGAAAGCCGCGTCGGCGAACCGCTCGTCGACCTCGGCCTCTTCCGCAGCGCCACCTTCTCCGTCGCCAACATCGTCGGCTTCCTCACCTTCATGGCCCTCATGGGCGGCCTGTTCCTCATCCCCTTCTTCCTCCGCAACATCCTCGGCTACACCCCCATCCGCGCCGGCATGTCGCTCTTCCCCCTTATCGGCGCGATGATCATCCTCGCCCCTCTAGGCGGCAAGCTCGCCGACCGGGCGGGGGGGAAAACGCCGACCGCCCTCGGCATGCTCATCCTCGCCGCCGCCATGTACTCCTTCCACACCATGACCGCCGACACCGCCTACCCCTTCATCGCCGTCCGCCTCGTCCTCATGGGCGTCGGCCTGGCGCTCACCATGTCGCCCCTCTCCAACGCCGCCATGGCCACCCTTCCCCGGGAAAAAACCGGCGTCGGCTCCGGCGTCTTCAACCTCTTCAAAAACGTCGGCGGCAGCGTCGGCATCGCCATCTTCGGCACCTTCCTCGACGAGCGGACGACCTTCCACAGCCGCATCCTCGCCGAATACGTCGACGCCGCCTCGCCGGCCGCAATGGAGCTGCTCGCCGCCCTCAAAGGCGGGTTCATGCAGAGCGGTCTGCCGGCCGACCAGGCCCACGGCGCGGCCCTCGCCGTCCTCCAGGGCATGGTCGCCAAACAGGCCGCCGTCATGGCCTACGGCGACGTTTTCCAGATCGTCGCCCTCCTCGCCGTCGCCGGCGTCCTTGCCGCCCTCCTCATCCGCGACCCGGCAAAACCAGCCCAGGAGCAGGAAGCGGCCGCAGAACCGGCCACGACGGCCGGCGACCTTGCCGCCGTAACGAACGAATAACCCGGACAACCTTAAAACTCCCGGTGAAAAGCAAAATCGGCTGCTCGGCAGCCGATTTTGTATTTTATTTGACACTCTTTGTCTTGACTTGGCCGGCAAAAACGTTGTAAAATTAGTTTGATATTCAAAATATAATAGATTCAAATAACCATATATTCTAACTAATGGAGGTGTGTATGTGGTCGAAGAACTTACCGGCGAACTGTTTACCTTTTTCAACGGCTTTGCCTCCTGGGAAAACTCCGTCATCAAGTCGAGCGATCTGACGGTTGCGGAGGCGCACGCCATCGAAGCCCTCGGCCAGTACGGTTCGATGAACATGAAGAGTCTGTCCGCGAAGCTGGGGGTGACGACGGGCACGACCACAGTAACCGTCGACCGGCTGGAAAAGAAGGAATATGCGCAGCGGACGCCGGTGAAGGAGGACAGGCGGATGTTTTTGATCAGCCTGACCGAGAAAGGGCAGAAGGCGTATAAGGAGCATCACGACTATCACCACTCTTTAACCGAGCAGATTCTGTCGGTCGTAACCGAGGCGGAAGGCGCACAATTCCTGGCGATTCTCAGGAAGATCAACACGGAAGCCTTTTAACCCGGAGGGGAATAACATGGGACATCATATGGAGCATCATGACAAAAGAAGAAACAATCCTAAAGGGTTAATCATCGCGCTGGTTGTAACAGCGGTCATTATGCTGCTGGAGTTCTTCGGCGGGCTGCTGACCAACAGCCTGGCGCTCCTTTCCGATTCCGGCCACATGCTGAGCGATGTCAGCTCCCTGTTTCTGAGCCTGCTTGCGCTGTGGGCATCCAGGCGGCCGAGTTCCGACACGAAGCATTTCGGATATTACCGTTTCGAAGTGCTCGCCGCGCTGTTTAACGGCGTCACCCTGCTGATAATCGCCGCCTCCATTCTTTACGAGGCGTACCTTCGGGTTGTCTCTCCCCAGCCCGTACAAAGCGATATCATGATGGTTATCGCCTTTATCGGCCTGGTTGCCAATCTTGTAAGCGCGTGGGCTTTGCTGCGGGAAAGCGACGTCCGCGGCAATCTCAATGCCCGCTCCGCCTACCTGCATGTTATCGGTGACGCCGTCAGCTCTTTCGGCGTAATTGTCGCCGGCTTTCTTATTATGAATTTCTCGCTCTATCTCGCCGATCCGGTGGTCAGCGGGCTTGTAGCTCTGGTGATTTCCAAAGGGGCCGTCAATGTGATCAGGGAGTCGGTCCATATTCTTATGGAGGGCAGGCCGCGCTCCGTGGATACCGGGGAGGTAAAAAGCAGCCTTTATAATATCCGGGGGGTAATCGATGTCCATGATCTCAGGCTGTGGACAATCACCTCCGGCGTCGATTCCTTTTGCTGCCACCTCGTTATCGGCCCCGACGCTTCAGCCCAGGCGGTACTGACAAGTGCGACCGAATTGATAAAAGCGAAATTCGGCTTCAGCTATATTTCGATTCAGGTAGAACTGCTATGAGACGACCGCCCTGCATCGGCCGCAGCCGAACGCACCGTAAGCAGGCACACGCCGCTTTAGCGGCGACGTGATCGCTTATGCCGTAACAAACGAATAGCCCAAAACCACCGTGAAAACGGTGGTTTTAAAAAATCTTTACTATACCGTCCGGACGGTATATAATTGAATTGAGAACTACGACGGAGGTAAAGGCCATGGAAGAACAGGCAGCCCTTGAAACTATTGATACGAGGCAAAGAATACTGCAGGCCGCCGCGCAAATTATTAACACAGCCGGCGTATTGGCGTTAACGCTGGAAGCGGTTGCCAAGGAAGCGAAGATCAGCAAGGGTGGCCTGCTTTATCACTTCCCCAGTAAGGACGCTTTGATGAAAGGCATGAACGACTATTTAATGCAAAGCTTCACTGGGGAAGTGAAAAGAGCCGCTAACGACGACCCCTGCGAAAAAGGAAAGTGGACCAGGGCTTATACAACGACAACGTTTACTCACCTAGCCGGCGAATTCGATATAAATGTCGCCTTTTTGGCCGCAGCCGCAACAAATCCAGGGCTGTTAAAATCTATGTCTCAGCATTTGCGCGATCTGCAGACTCATATCGCCAATGACGATATTGACCCGGTCGTTTCCACAATCGTCAGGCTTGCCGTCGACGGTCTGTACTTTAACGAGTTGTACGGCATGCGCCTGGAGGAAGACGTCCGTAACAAAGTCTTCAATCGTCTGATTCGTTTAACCAAGGAGGAAACTCAGTGAACGGATATGTTTTTTTAGGTCTGGCAATTGCTTGCGAAGTATTTTCTACGTCAATGCTGAAAGCGTCCGCCGGTTTTTCCAAGCTCCTGCCGAGCCTTGCGTTTATAGTCGGTATGAGTGCGTCGTTTTATACAGTTGCCCAGGCCATGGCTTCCATCCCGTTAAACGTGGCCTATGCCATTTGGGCGGGATTGGGAACAGTCTTGACGGCGTTGGTAGCCGTGTTTATCTGGAAAGAGCCTTTTAACATACACAGCGCCGTCGGGATAATCCTGATCGTCATCGGCGTAGTGCTGCTGAACCTGAAGGGGGCGGCGCATTAAAAGCCAAGTGGAGCGCTTTTAGGCGCTCCGCTTTATCCTTTGCCTCGGGCCGACACAGCCGTACCGTCGCCAACTGTCGTCCGTGACAGATGGCTCCTCGCCCGTCCGTCCATGGACGGGCGTACGTTCGTGTTACCGGCCTCCTACGCCAACGGCGCGTAACGGCCTACGCAACGGCGCCTACGCCTGCGCTCTCCGCCGCCTCCGGCGCGGCTTTCCCGGCATTGAACGGTTTCTCCGTTTTTTTTTTGCATCATTAGTGTGGTGCGCAATTCGCTTTTTAGTTGACATTTCAACTATCTCGCCGTAAAATGGGATTAGTTGAAATGTCAACTAATCCCCACCAAAAGAGGTGTTCACCATCAACGGCCTCAAGAACGAAATACTGCGCGAGGTGGGCGCGGTGGCCCGCTGCATTCACACGCTCGCCGACCTCAAATACCGGGCCTTGAGCCTCCAGCGGGGCCAGTTCACCTTCCTCACCCGCATCTGCGAGCACCCCGGCGTCAACCTCGCCGAACTGTCCGCGCTCCTCAAGGTCGATAAGACTACGACCACCAAGGCCGTCCAGAAGCTGATGATCGCCGGCTACGTCCAGCGGGAGCGCGACGCGGCCGACGGCCGCATGTGGCGGCTCGTCCCGTCCGAGCTGGCTCTTGAGGTATACCCCGGCATCATCGCCGAGGAAAACCGCAGCATCGACATCTGCTTCGCCGGCTTCAGCGCCGCGGAGCGCGCCGCCGCCCTCAGCCTCCTCGGCCGGATGCGGGCCAACATCGAAAAAGAGTGGCTGGAGCAAAAGAAGGGCAGGGGAGAGGAAGAGAGCGATGATTAGCATCGAAGAGTATTCAGCGCCGTACAAGGAGCAGGTCATCGCCCACATCCTCGCCATCCAGCGGGACGAGTTCGGCATCGCCATCAGCCGCGCCGACCAACCCGACCTCGACGCCATCGACAATTTCTATCAGACCGGGGCGGGCAACTTCTGGCTGGCCCTCGACGCCGGCCGGGTCGTGGGCACAATCGCCCTCATCGACATCGGCAACCGCCAGGCGGCCCTCAGGAAGATGTTCGTCGCCGCCCCCTACCGCGGCGCGGACCGCAACACCGCCGGCCTGCTGCTGGCGGCGCTGCTCGCCTGGGCGCGCGAAAAGGGCCTCCGCGAAATCTACCTCGGCACCACCGCAAAATTCCTCGCCGCCCACCGCTTCTACGAAAAGAACGGCTTCGCCGCCGTCGCCAGAGACGACCTGCCGGCGTCCTTCCCGGTGATGAAAGTGGACAGCAAGTTTTACAAGTACTTCCTATAGTAAACGTGCCGCGCGGCGGGGAATTCCCCGCCGCGCGATCATATTCCGGCAAAAATTGTCGATTTGCCTGGTAGTTGCCGGCAATTACAGAGGAAAATCCCGTCCTCGCGGGGAATAGTGGTGTATCCGGAATAATACCCGAAGTCCGTGCGGCCCGTAAATGCAAGGGGGGATTACCGTTGTCCACCGTTCGACCGCTCATCATTGATGAATACGTCCGTTTCGCCGGCTGCCTCGTCGATCTTCTCGATGTGGGCGTCTTCGTCACCGACCGCGAGCAGATCGTCTACTACCGCCCGAGCAGCAGCTTCGACCTCAAGATGCAGATCGGCCTGCCCGTCAAGCCCGGCATGGCGTCCCACACCGCCATCCACGAGCGCCGGCGAGTCGTCATGCGCAAAGACAGTTCCTACAGCGGGCAGCCCTTCATCACCGTCGTTATCCCGCTGACCGACGAGCAGGGCGGCGTCATCGGCACCCTTGCCGTCACCGAGCCGGTCGACCGCCAGGACAAGCTCAAAGGCCTGGCCCGCAGGCTCAGCGGCGATCTCGGCGACCTGGCCGCCACCACCGCGGAGATTCTCGGCCGCACGGAAAAGATCACCGCCGTCGCCGAGGACATGGTCGCCGCCAACCGCCAGTCCCAGCAGCGGGTCGCGGAAACTGACCAGGTGTTGGGCCTCATCAGGTCGATCGCCGGCCAAACCAACCTCCTCGGCCTCAACGCCGCCATCGAGGCGGCCCGCGTCGGCGACCAGGGCCGGGGCTTCGGCGTGGTCGCCGAGGAAATCCGCAAGCTGGCCGCGACCAGCGCCGAATCGATCGGCAAGATCGCCGAAATAATCACCGCCGTCAAGGACGACAGCGCAGCCACCGATACGGCGATCGCCGACATTCGCGACACGCTCGCCGCCATCGCCGCCGACATCGGCCGCTTCACCGGCTCCATCCAGGAAACCAGCGCCCTCGCCGAAGAACTCGATAAAATCGCCGACGAAATCGTCAAATAACCGCTGATACCCCAGTTCCCCGCCGCTGACTCACACATGGATATCCGAATGTCAGAGTAAACGCCGGAAAATATGTCAGAAAAAATGTACGAAAATGTCAGGGTAAATGTCAGGGTAAGTAGACGTAATTTGCGATATATGTAAAAACTTTATGGATACTAAAAAGGCGCCTCCTGGGACGGGGAGGCGCCTTTTATCAATGTACGGAGGCCGTAAGCAGGGCACGAAACTCGTCGCCGCTCAGCGCTTCATTTTCGAGGAGGATGGCGACCGTGCGCTCGAGGGTGCCGCGGCGGGCGGCAAGCAGGGCGTTGGTCTCGGCCTCGAGGCCCTGCAGGAGGGAGGCGACCGCCATGTGGAGAGTGCCCTGGGGGAGGTCCTCGGCTGATACGATGCCGAGGTCGGACATGCCGCCCCGCACGAGCTGGCGGGCGAGAGCGGCCGCCTGTTGGAAGTCGCTGCCCGCCCCGGTGCTGCGGCTGCCGAGGACGATATCCTCGGCCACCGCGCCGGCGAGGGCGACGACGATCTTATCCTTGAGCTGGTCGGCGGTGTGGAGGTAGAGGTCGTCGGCCTGGGTCTGGCGGACGTAGCCGAGAGCCTTGCCGCGGGCGGCCACGTTCACGCTGGCCACCGAGCCGGGGCGGCGCAGCTCGCCGGCGATGGCGTGGCCGGCCTCGTGGACGGCGATGCGCCGCTTTTCATCCGGCCCGGGCAGGCGGTCGAGCTTTTCGCCGAGGATGACCTTGTCGATGGCTCCCTTGAGATGGCGGGCCGAAACCTCCTGAGCGCCGGCGCGCAGGGCGGCGATGGCCGCCTCGTTGACGAGGCTTTCGAGGTGGGCGCCGGAGAAGCCGAAGGTGTCGGCGGCGACGGCCGCCAGGTCGACGTCGGCGGCCAGCGGCTTGTTGCGGGTGTGGAGGCCGAGGATCTGGAGGCGTCCGGCCTTGTCCGGCAGGTCGACCTGCACCTGGCGGTCGAAGCGGCCGGGGCGGAGGAGGGCGGGGTCGAGCATGTCGGCGCGGTTAGTGGCCGCGATGAGGAGAACGCGCACCGCGTCGTCGGTCGCAAGACCGTCCATCTGGACGAGCAGTTCGTTGAGGGTCTGGTCGTATTCGAGGTGGCCGGCGTTCTGGCCCCGCTTGCCGCCGAGCACCTCGATCTCGTCGATGAAGACGATCGCCGACGATTTACCCTGCTTGCGGGCGAGGGAGCGGGCCTGCTTGAATAGCTGGCGGACGCGCTGGGCGCCGACGCCGACATACATCTCCACGAATTCCGAGCCGCTTGCGGCCACGAAGGCCGAGTCGGTGAAACGGGCTGCGGCCTTGGCGAGCAGCGTCTTGCCGGTCCCCGGCGGACCGGCGAGGAGGATGCCCTTGAGGGGGCGGATGCCGAGGCGGCGGATGCCGTCGAGGTCGCGGATGAACTCCAGCGCCTCACGCAGTTCGTTCTTGGCCACCTCCTGGCCGCCGATGTCGTCGAAGACGACCGCCGGCTGGCGCTCGCCGTCGCCGCCCATCACGGCGAACGAAGGTTTGTGGCCGCCGAGCCTGGTGTTGCCGTAATAGGCGAGCACGGCGACGAGGCCGGCGAAGAAGAGGATAGGCAGGACGTCGACGCCCCGCCAGGCCAGGTAGACGACGATGCCGGCGCCGACGCCGGCGGCGATGGGGGCATAGCGCATCACTTCACCTCCCGGGCGGCGGCGTCGGGGCGGGGCACGACGGCGTACAGGGAAGCGTCCGCCTTATGGAGCTGCAGGTAGACGTTGCGGGCGTCGACGAACACCTTGGCCTCCGCGCCGGCGGCGCGGGCCTTGGCGTCCACGCGGTCGGCCATGGCCGAGAAATTGCCGGTGACGACGGCTTCCTGGAGGTGGAAGTGGACGGCGTGGTAGAGGGCTTCGAGCTCGGGGGTGCGGTTGTCGGCGAGGTTGATGCGGGCCGGGCGCTTTCCGAGGATGGCTGTGGCGGTCTCGCCGATCTCGCCGTAGGTCCTGGCGAGGTTGTCGACGGCGCCGAGGGTGACGTTTATCGTGATGTCGCCGTTCTTGTTCTCGTCCCAACCGGCGGCGGTTACGCCGGCGATGCCCTGCAGGCCGGAGCCGAGCGGCCTGGCGACCGCGTATTTCTGCCACAACAGTTGGCCGGCGACCAGGGTCGCCACCGTTACGGCGAGGGCGATGACGAAGATAAGCCGGTTGTCGCGCTTGAAGTTCATAGCGTTCCTCCCTGCGATTTTCTTTGCTGTCTGTCGGGCGATTACCCGCGGTTCCCACACGCATTTCCACGGTTCCCGCCCATGCTTGTCTGACACGCGGGCGTTTTTGCGCCGCATTTACTTTACATAACATTATAACACTCATGTAGCATTCGTGGTACTTGTACTAATTGGCACAAGGCTTGGACATAATATAAGCGCGTTGGAAAATAACATAAAGGGGGTCTAATTCTTGGATAGAATAGCGTTGTTGCTGGTCATCGCCGGGGCGCTAAACTGGCTGCTGGTGGGGCTGTTGCAGTTCGATCTCGTCGCCGCCATCTTCGGCGGCCAGGGTTCGTTCATGAGCCGGATTATCTATACCGTCGTCGGCCTCGGGGGCCTGTGGGCGCTGTCGCTCCTCTTCCGCGAGCGCGGGCGGGGGTGAGCGGGGCGCGAAAACCGGCCGGAGATGATTCTCCGGCCGGTTTTATATCATTCTTGTATGCCTGACAAAAGAGGATTTTTAGCTGCTTTCCGGCAAAAAATATAGCCGCATACCCGTACTTGGAGGAATACTGTGTCAGCCATGTTCTGGTTCAACTGCCTGGCCGTTACCGGCGTCAGCCTCGCGGCGTTCGCCTTGTATAAAAAACGGTATCTGACCGAGCCTTCCACATGGCTTGTATTCTTTTTGTTTGCAACCAGCATTACCTGGCTGGGCGAGTTTGTCGTGCTGGGGCTGTTTGACTGCTATGCCTACAAGCCAGGCGTGTTCTCTAACCCCTGGGCGGAAAACATCGTCGGGCATCTTATTCTAAATTCTTCGTTATGGCCGGGGATAGCGGTTGCGGCAGTGGCTTACCGTCTGGGCTACGGCTGGATAGGCGTTATCGCCGCCGCCCTCCTCACGGTGGAATATCTTTTCGTCAGAGCGGGGTTTTACGAGCAACACTGGTGGCGCTATTACATGACCGCGGCGACCCTGGTCCTTTTTCTCGCGATCGCGAAAGCGTGGTTTTCGCTCATGAACGAGAGACGCCGCGGGCTGCCGAGGTACATCACCCTGTTCTTCGCCGCCTTCGTCGTCATCCACCTGCCCGTTCCGGTGCTGCTCCTTTTCGGCAAGCAGTATTACAGCGCGGCTTTAGCCGAGGATATGTACCGGTCCAGCACCATCTTCATCATGGTCTATAATCTGGCGGAGTCAGCGGTGGTGATGTATTTCCTCTGTCTTGACAGGTGGCTCTGGAAGCTGGCGCCCTACGTCCTCGTCCTCGGCGGCCATATCTTCCTGGCTGCGAGAAACGTCCTTATCGTCCAGGACGGCTGGCGCCTGGAGTATACTCTGCTTATTTATGCCGTCACGCTGACCATTTGTCTTCTCATGGAAAAGTATACCCTGCGGCCGCCTGGCGGCGGTTTTCAGACGGGGCGGGGGTAGGAAACGCACAGTGGCGGGAGCGTGAAAAGGTGCCCGGAACGGGTTTGCGTCTCAAGCTGGCATTCCAGCGGAAGGCCTCTGGCGTAAAGTTCGGTGACGCATTTGTTGCAGGACGCGCAGACCGCGGGGGCGAGGTCGCCGCCCCGCCAGCGCGTGACGAGCCGCGGTTCCCTGATGAGCGCCCGGCACATGCCGACGATGTCGGCGCAGCCTTCGGCGACGATTTTCGCTGCGACTCCGGGGCTGAGGATGCCGCCGGTGAGGATGACCGGCTTCTTGACCGCCGCCTTGATTTCCCTGCTCCACTCGCGGAAGTAGGCCTCGCCGTCGGGCTTCTTCACGAAGCTGCGCAGCGGCGTGGCCTGGAAGGGCGGGGTTTTCCCGTAATCCTGGAGGCCCAGGCTGATTTCGATAGCGTCGTAGCCGTGTGCCGCCAGCATGACCGCCGCCCGCCTGCCTTCGGCGAACGTCAGGCCGCCAGGCTTGGCGTCTTCGACGCCCAGTTTGATGATGACGGGGAAATCGCCGCCGACCTTTTCCCTGATGGCGGTATAGATTTCCCTGTGGAAACGGAGACGGTTCTCCAGGCTGCCGCCCCATTCGTCGTCGCGCCGGTTGGTGAGCGGGGACAGGAATTGCGCGCAGCGCGAGTTGTGGGCGGCGTGGATTTCCACGCCGTCGGCGCCGAGCGCTTTGGCCGCGGCGGCCCGGTCGGCGTACTGCCGGATCGTGGCGGCGATTTCTTCGCCGCTGTAACGGCGGTGGGGCAGCTCGGCCACGAGGGCGCCGGGGAGCGGGTCGGGGACGAGCTGGGGCATAATTAGGCCGCCGTTGGCGTGCACGGCCCGGATGACGGCGCGCCAGCCGTCCCTGTCGGCGAAGGTCGTGGCGCCGGAGACGATGAGGCCGACCCCGCCGGCGGCGACCGCGGCGTATCGCGCCTGCCGGCGGACGGGGTCGCAGTCGAGATGGTCTTTGGCGGCGGCGAATTCGAACCGGTTGGCGATCACCGTCCGGTTTACGGTTATCGGCGTGAAGAGGATTCCGTCCATAAACTCCCTCCGTTCGCGTGCCCCGGCGGTTGGACTCGGGCGCATCTCCCTATGGAAGGCTTTACCATCAACTTCTATAATTGCGGCGGGATTCCTGCACCGCCACGCGGCGTCCGGCAGGAAAAATATCCGGCACCCGGGGCTGTGGCCCGCGGGTGCCGGCGGTTATTTGCGAAGCGAGGG
The DNA here is from genome assembly GCA_022839045.1 of Sporomusaceae bacterium. The sequence continues at coordinate 505 of JALHDI010000107.1, read as the reverse complement.
GTCGATGGTCCGCAGGTGGTCGATGACGGCGGTGAAGGCGAAGGTGCGCAGCAGGGAGGCGAGTTTGGCCCGGGTGCCGCCGATGCCGTGGTAGTGGATGAAGGCTTCTTTGGCGGGGAGGATGAGCCGGCGTTCGCCGGGGTCGAGCTCGCGGGGGTGGAGGTATACGACGGCGGGCTGGCCGCGGCGGTTGGCGCGGCGGATGGCGTGCTCGATGAAAAGCCGGGGGAAGAGGCGGAAGTAGAAGCCGCCAGAGTAGCCGAAGCTCTGGCCGGCGAGGCGGACGACGGAGGTGGGGATCTCCCAGAGGCTTAAAGTGCGCCCGGCGACGACGGGGCGGTGGATGCGGGTGGGGGCGTCGGGGATGCCGTACAGGAAGGTGCGGACGGGGAAGATGCTGGCGTCGTAGGCGAGGCCGAGCTCCTCCAGGGCGGCGAGGTAGTGGTAATTGGCGGCGACGATCGACCAGGAGGGGGCGCGGTAGCCGCGGACAGGGACGCCGGTG
>JALHDI010000264.1 GCA_022839045.1 Sporomusaceae bacterium | reverse complement strand
CACATACACCAGCGCCCCGCCCAACAGAAAAGCGGCGATCACCGCCGGCCCCGCGTTGCGGATCGCCACCGCCGACCCCAGAAAGAAAGACCCCCCGATAACCGTCCCCAGCGCCAGCATCGTCAGCTGCCACGCAGTCAGCCCGCCATCCTGCCGCATCCGGCCGCCCCCCTCGTGCGCCCTTTTATCGCCTATCCTCGTCACGGTTCGCCCCGCGCCCCGCCGGCAGCTCTTCGCCCTACCGGCGGCCGCCCGCCTTCCGCCCGCATATCCTCGCTTCCATACTGTACTGCCCCGGGCCGATAAAAATCAGGCTGAGGAAAACGATGCCCAGCTCCAGCGGCTGCGAAGCGCCGCCCAGCCCCGCGCCGGTGCCCAGCTTCATCGCCGCCGCCACCGCCATCGTAATCGTCAGCAGCAGGCACGCCGGGCGGAAAAACAGTCCCAGGATCAGCAGCAGGCCGCCGCCGAATTCCGACGCCGCCGCCATAAACCCCCAGAAAGGCGGCAGAAAACCGATCCCCACGAAGCTCATCGACATCCCCAGCTTCGTCCAGGCGGCCACCCCGCCCGTCACCTTCGGCCAGCCGTGGTACATGAACATAAGTCCCAGGCCCACCCTCAGCAGCAGCAAACCCTCGTTGCGGAACCGGTCCAGGCTGGAACACAACATATGCAATCCCCTCCTTTGGCTATAGTCTGCCCGAATCCGCCGCCATTCTCGCCCTGACGAATCATGGGATGCCTGGCGTTCCCTCCCCAAACTTCGCCTTTCCGCCGCATACCGTCAGAGCCGGAGGCCTCCCGGTCTCCGGCGCTTCCTTTACCATCGCCTATCCACACCCTCATCTCCGGGTGATAACCGCCAGATCGTGATACTTATTCAGCCGCCCCCACCTCTTGACGCCTAGATCCCTGGCGAAATCGACGACCCTCACCTCCCAGTGGCCGTTCGCAAACGCGGCCAGGCTCCTGGGATTGTAATAAACCACCGTCACCTCGCTCCCCGCGGCAAGCTCGCGGACTTTTCGTTCGAAATCGATTACCTTTTGCTCCTTGAAGGGATTATAGAAATATAAGAATGTGCCCTCCGGCGGCAGATTGGCGATCGCGTCGCCGGCTACAACCTTCACGTTCGTCCATTTTGCGAACTGGCGGGAAGTTCTCGCCGCGATCTCAGGGTCGATTTCCAGACCGAAAATCGAATTGCGGATATTCCTGCTGAGCCAGTAATTGATAACCCGTCCCTTGCCGCAACCGACATCGACGAGGACATCATCCTCCTTCACCGGCACATTGTCGAAAATAAGGGGCATGACGCCATAATCGGTATGATACACGTCGTTCGCCCCCTGCGCCTTGAATCTGCTCGGCATGTTGCCGTTCAATAAGCGCCCGCTGTATTTCAGATCAAAATAGGCATCCCCGAAACAAGTTTTTAGCGTGTCAGCGCCAACCCGAAGCCCATATTCGACCGTTCTCGCAAAACCCTCTTCTCTGATCCTCGAGTTTACGCGGCTGAGCAGGCCCAATCCACATCACCTCGCATCAGGGTTTTACTTTAGTTTTCCCTCATGCGCGGCCGAAATCTCCAGTAACATTTTGCCGCATGCCGCCGCGCGGTCTTTACCGTTGTTTTCTTTATCATAAACGGCCGG
>JALHDI010000106.1 GCA_022839045.1 Sporomusaceae bacterium | reverse complement strand
CTAAGCAAAAGGTTCTTTACCCCAAATTATAAGGACGGTGGCAAAAAAAAGCAAGTAAAAAAATACGGTAATTACTTTATGCTAAGCCAGGAGGTCGAGCGGCAGGCGCTGTAAGTTCCGTAGGGGGTCAGAGCCGAGACTCCGGCCATTTTGCCACCTTCTCGCCGCATCGTCCGTTGTGTGGCGGTTTTTTTATATTGTCAGATTATTCGGCAATAGTATTTTACCATATTCACCCAGAATGTAAATAGGGCCGGAGGCTCATTTTTATGCACGGGAAAGACCCGGCGACGGCCGGGTCTTGGTAGACAGTTATTCCGCTACAACGGAGGCCGTTCAGAACCCTCCAGATGCAAGCGCTCTGAGGAGCAATGTCGCAGATGGGGGGTGCTGGGCGGCCGACTTATACGGCTAGGTCGACTTGCTGTACGGTCCCCACTCCGCCCTCTCGCGCAGGAATACGCCGCTGCGCTGGAACTGGCCCTGGAGCTGGTTGGCGGTGGTTGGTGACGGACTTGCCGTCGAGACGGAGGGTGGTCCGGTCGGCGATGTCGAGTCTGATTGCGCGGGCCTGGGGGATGACGAATTTGATTTTTTTGCCGGTGAGGGTGCGGATGAAGTCTTCGATGAGCTGGATTTTGGCTTTGTCGCTTTCGCTGAGTTCGAACGGGGTGTCGGCTGCGGTTTTCGCGGCAGCCGGGAGTTGTTCGGCAAGAAGTTCTTGGGCGGCGTCCGATATTTCGACAAGGTCTTGCTTGAGTTGGCCGAGCGATGTCAGCCGATTCTGTTCATCCGGCTGCCGGCGGGGGCGATAACGCTTCCTCCGGCATATGCCTGGTCGACATGGTCAAATTGTTTGTTTCGGCTGTAACGGCCGTTGATGGCTAAGGAGACGCCGGCGTTGATGTCGCGAATCATGGCGAGTATTTTTCGCCCCTCGGCGGAGGCGGCGAAATCCTTGTCGGCGTTGTCGTCTATCAGTTGCTGGAGGTGTTCCCGCTGTTCCATCAGGCTTTGGAACATATCCAGATCCTCTTTCGCGAGGAATTTGGCCATTTCCCTCGTCAGGAATAGATAGTCGCACCATAGGTCTTTCGCCGACTTGACTACCATTATCTTCCGACCACCTTTGCCAGCTTGACTTGTTTCATCGCCTCGATCCAGGCGTCGCGGAGTTCCTGGAGCATCGAGCGGGCCTGCTCGAGCTGCGATTTGTCTTTGTGGGTGTTGCCCTGTATGAGGCAGTGTTCGATGTAGTCGTAGAGGGCCAGCAGATTTTTCGCGATGTCGTAACGCAGGTCGAGGGTGGCCATGAATTCGCGGACGATGTTCTGGGCCCTTATATTGGCGTTGTGCGATTTTTCCAGGTTCCCTGCCTCGAGGCTCTGGATGCTTTCGCTGACGAAGCGGATGGCGCCGTTGTATAGCATCAGGGTCAGTTCTTCCGGGGAGGCGGTCATGATTTGCTGGGTTCTGTATGCACTGGCGGTCGTGGAAGCATCCATACGTATCTTCCTCCTATGTCCTTGCTCCGCTGACACGAATATGTTTTGAAAAGGCAGCGGGAACGGGGGGAGCTGTCGTTTCTTGCCGCTTAGGCGTTGAGGATGAACGACGCGTTGAAATAGCAGGTGGCGGATTGGGCCAGCATGTTGTCGATGGTTAGCTGGATCACCGGCCCAAGACCGTTTTTATTGAGCAGCAAGTCTCGTACTCCCTGAGGGTCTTCGAGGAGCGAGTCGGCAAACCGCTGCTCGTCGAAGCGCAGGGCGCCGGTCGCCTGGTCGAGCCCGATGCCGATTTTCCGCAGCTTTTCCCCGGAGGAACCGCTTAGCAGGGATTTTACCCTGTCGAGCAGTGCTTTGCCCTCGTCGCTCAGCCGGTCGGAGGAGGCGCTCACTTCGTTGAGTTCGTTGTAGCTTTTGACCAGGCCGCGGAGGGCGTTGACCGCAAAATCGCGGAATGCGGAACTGCTTTTGTTGTTGTCGTAGAGGTAGGCGAACAGTCCGGTCGGGGCGAATACGTCGAGTTTGGCCTTGACGTTTTGGGCGACATTTTCGAGTGCGGCAGCCTGATTCTTGATTGTTTCCTTTTCGGCGCTGATCCGGGCGTAGTATTCGACGCTACCGCCGGAAAGCCCCGTTGCCGTTATTGCCATGAGCTCAGCCCTCCGTATGCCATCGGGTTACCCGTTGCTGAATTGCTGGGTTAGCCAGGCACTTTGCTGATTGAGTTGCGCGAGGGCCGCTTCCATGGCGTCGAACTGACGGTAATAGCGATTTTCCATCATTGCAAGCTGGTCGCTCATCGAGCTGAGCTGCTTGTCATAGTTTTGCAGACGCTTGGCGAGGGAGCTGGTGGTGTCGGTGGTGTTGGGATAGCCTGCCTCGGTCTGCAGTTGCTTCATCACGGTGTTAAGCTGGTCGTTCAGGCGGCCGGCGACGCCGGTTGTGCTTTCGGTGTTGCCGAAGATTTTGTAGACGATGTCGGGGTCTTCCTCAAGGGCGGTCCGCAGGTCGTCTTCGTTGAGGTATAGTTTCCCGCCGTTGCCGTATTCCGAGGTGAGGTTGCCGTCGCTGTCGATGTAGGAGCCGGTCCTGACGCCGATGCTGGAGGCGGAGGTGTATTTGCCGGTAAGGCCCTCGATGGGGGTGGAAACATTGCGCCGCATGGTTGTGAGCGCGGATGAAAGAATGCCGTCGTTGCGCATCAGGCCGCTTCTCGCTTTGTTTTCCCAGGCGGTGATTTCGCTGTCTTTCATGGCGCTTTTTTGTTCGCTGGTAAGGGGCAGATAGTCGCGGTAGCGGTCTTCCTTGGTTTCTTTGTTGACGATGGCGATGAAGTTGTTGTACATGTCTACGAACGACTGGACGGCGTCGATGGTTTTTTCGATGTCGGCCTTGACGTTGACTGAGGTGGGGATAAGGGCGCCGGTATCGGGATTGGTCAGGCTGACGGATTTGAGGTTGTAGGTGACGCCGGAGATGGTGAAGGTGTTCGAGGACTGGGTTAGGTCGACGCCGTCGAGGTTGATGGCGGCGTCGTGGCCATTTTGGACGATTTGTACGAGCCCCAGGTTGTCTTGCAGGAAGCTCTTGCCGGTGGCGTCAGCACCGTCCAGGGTGTAAGCCCGATCGGGGTTGACGGATTTGATGGTGATCCTGCCGGTGGCTTCGTCGAAGGTGGCGGCGCCGTCGCCGAGCGCGGCGTTTATTTTGCCCAAAGCGGCGCTGAGGGTGTCGGACGCGGCGATGTCGATGGTGCCGGCGGCGCCGTTGTCGGTGTAGTTGAGCGTGAAGTCGCCGGTGACGCCGAACAGCTCCGAGATAGGCTTGGTGTTGACGTCGTCGGCTGTCCAGGTGTTGCGGCTGACCGAGCCGAGGGTGCTCATGCCGGAGGAGTAGCCGCCCAGTTTGAGGGTGTTGAACAGGAAGTCCATGCCCCCGTCGGTGCTGCCGCTGAAGTTGACGGTCGCCGCGGCGCCTGTTTTGTCGGTATAGAGGAAGAATCTGTCCAGAGTGGCGTCGTAGCTGGCTTTTACGCCTGCGCCCGCCTGGTTGATGCTGCTGACGACGTCGTTGATGGTGGTGGTGTCGGTGACGTTGACTTTGATGTTTTTGCCGTTGATGGTGAAGTCGATGGTCGAGCCGGCGGCGATGCCGAACTGGGTGGTGAGCGACCCTTTGTAGTTGCCCTCGGGGGTGATGTTGGCGCTGCTGGTCATTTTGACGCCGTCGGCCAGTTGTTTGACGACGATAGAGTGTTCGATGTTGGCTGCCTGCCCGTTGGCGGTGGCGCTCACCACCGCGTCGTTGGTGGACGATACCAGTTTCGGGGAAAGGTTGCTCTGTTTGCGGAAATCGGCCAGGTCGGTGTTGCGGAAATTAGACGTGAGGGTGTAGATGGAGTTGTAGTCTTCCTTTTTCCACTCCAGCTGGGTTTTCTGCTGCCAGACTTTATCGTACCGCGCCTGGCGGGCTTTCATCAAGTCTTTGACGAGGGCGTCGATATCCATCCCCGAGCCGCTGAGACCGTATGTGCGCATTACCATTTGTATCCCTCCAATGTAACCGGCAGGAACCCTCAGACTTTTTTGTCGAGGAGGGCTCCCACGTATTCGCTGATGGCGGCCAGAGTGTCCAGCAGTTCGTGCGGCGGAAACTCCTTAAGCACCTTTTGGGTCTTAATGTCGACCAGCTTGACCATCATGCGGTTGGTTTTTTCGTGAATGGCGAATTGCAGGTCGGCGTTCATGTCTGTCATGAATTTGTTGAGGGCATCGGTTAATTCCGTGAGTTCCCGCTCGTTAACGGCAGTCTTTTTTTCGGCGTCGGAACCAGCCGCTTCCTGCGGCTGGTTGGTCCGCGCGGTATTTGCGCCTGCCGGTTTACCGGACTCCACGGCGGTAGCGTTTTTCCCGTACCCGGTTTCCACTAATTTAGGCAGGTTCACTTCCATGTGAAACACCTCGCAATTTAAAGCTTGTATCAATATTATCGGAAGAAAAGGCCGAAAACTTAAAAACGAGATAATAAATTATCGGCGCAGGGCGCTAATTTAATTCCCTCCCGAGTAGCCCCTATCTTCGATTCGAATCGATAAAGGCTTTCCATTTGGCGGAGTACACGCTTTTGTGGCCGAGTAGATATTCGTTGTATTCTTTGTCAATAAAGATGTTATAGATATTGTAAAATTTGATGTAGAGATCGTTTTGGCGGCAGAGGGCGGTCATTTCCTCGAAGGTGACGCTGTTGTCGATGATTTGCAATTTTTTCGGCATATATTTCCGGATCAGGTCGAGATAGTCGGGGTCGGGAACGGCAATGTAAACCACACCGTTCACTCCGAGGTGATTTCTGATTACGCGGAAAAGCGCCTCGTATCGTTCCCGCGGAACATGCTCCATGACGTCGCAAAGGGTAATGACGTCATATTGCCTGTTCAATTCAAGGGTGGTAATGTCCTGGGCGATGAATTCGATGTCCTTGACTGTTGCCTGCGCATAATTTATCAGTTCCGGCGACAGGTCAACGCCGGTCACTTCTTTTACTCCTAAAGATTTTATGTGTTCGGTGGTTATGCCGATGCCGCACCCCAGGTCGAGTACGGTAGAACCCGGTTGGATGAAATTTTTCAGGCGGTTTTTGAGGTACCGGTGGCGAGGATTTTCCGTTTCGCGGTCCTTTTTCAGGTAGGTGAGGAAGTTGTCGTAGTACTTTTCCGCGGCGGTCTTAGCCGCGGCCGGCTTATCGGTATTCGCCGGCGGCGGCGCTACCGCGGACGCTTTTTGCCCGATCAGGTCGGTCAGCGTCTCCTGCAGGCTGGCGATTTGCCGTTCAAGCGAGAAGTGCTTTTCGATGTAGGTGCGGTATTCCCGCGAGTCGTATTCTTCGGCGGCGACCATACGCACGCAATCGGCGATGGTGCTCCATACATAGGGGCCGAACTGCCGCTTACTGCCGACAAAGTTGTGGATGAGCGGCTTCAGGCCACGCGACATGGCTTCCATTACCCCGACGGGATTGCCTTCGAGCAGGCTGGTGCAAATTATGTAGTGCTTATCTTCCAGCCAGGCGCTGACGTCATTTTGCCAGCCTTGAAAAATAACGTTGTCTTGGAGGCCCAGTTCTTTAGTCATCTGCTCGTAATAGAGAATGTCCCGCCCGTCTTGGAATTCTCCGGCGATGAACAGTTTATAACGGTCGTCCTGTTCTACGATGGCTTTGAAGGTATGAAGGAGCAGCATCGGGCCTTTTCTGTAGTTGATGTAGCCGACGTAGGCGATGTTGAAGCCTTTTTGCCGTTCTTTGTAGGGGAAGAGGTCGAGGCTGATGCCGTTGGGTATGACGACGGCCTGCTGTTTTCGCAGGCTGGTCCGTTGCAGGACGCAGTCTTTGATGTGCTCGGCGACAAAGATGACCTTGTCGACATTTTCCCATTTGACGTGGTTGATGCTGTCGGTAAAGGCTTCATAACTGTGCAGGCGACAGATGACCGGTTTGGTCCGCCTGACCTGGCTGGCGTCGACGATAAGTTCGTCGCACCACTCGAACCAGCAGATGTCGGCCCATTCAATCCCCTCGCCGCTCTGCGCCGCTGTGTCGATAATGTATTTTTTCGTCTCGAAGGCGTCAGCCAGGCCGGTGATTATTTCGTCAATAAAGTTGTCCAGCCCCGGTTTCACGAAGATCGCCAGTTTTTTGCGATCTCGCGTGATCAGCTCTGGAGCCTGCTTGCCAAGTTCGACCAGCGCTTCTTCGATATGCGCCTGCTGTTCGGCGGTGGCGGCCAGGAAACGCGCTTGCCGGTAATGCCGGAAGGCTGCCTGATGATCGCCTAGCCTTTCGTGGACAAGGGCGAGGTTGCAGAGGGCGTCGAAGCCCGGACCGAACTTTTCGAGGCATTTCTCCAGGATATTTTTCGCGTCCGCCAGTTTTTCCGTGATGAGAAAGACCATGGCGCGATACTCGTATGTCTCCCGGTCGCCGGGAGCAAGACTTTCGTATTGCTGAAGGGTTGCGAGCGCCTCGTCAAACCGCCCGGTTTCCATAAGCTTTTTGATATTTTCCTTAATCTGCGCGGCAAACTGTTCGTTATCGGCCATTGTTCCTCTTCTCCGCTCAATTGTAGTTGGCTTCGATGGTTGTTTTCGCGGCTAGGAGTTCCATGTCCGGCCCGACGATTTTTTCCGCTTCGGCGATGATCTGCTTCGCTGTCGCATATTCTTTTTTGTCTACCAGTATGCGGATTTGCTGCATCAGTTCTTTTTTGAGCCGGTTTATTTCGTCGTGCCGTTTTTCGGGTTCTTCGCGGACCGCGTCGAGCAGCAGCCGGATGCCTTTATTCATGTCGGGATAGATCGCCAGCGCCTTCTGCAGGTACTGCACATATTTAACTTGGTTGCCGACGCTTTCTTCGGCCATCACGAGGTATACCAGCATGGCTTCCTCGACGTTTTTGACGTCGTAGATGATGTCTGCGCCGAGTATCGCCAGGTTGTAGAGGGTTTTGACGTAGGCCGAGCCGTGGCGAAGGTACAGGGCAAAGTAGTGCCGATACTCCTGGTCGTTCAGTTCGCCGGAGAAGAGCAGGTATTTGAGCAGGTGCCTTTGCAGCCGCACTTCTTGGAACGACGCGGGATTATGGTCGGCGTTCGCCTTGATGAGCTCGGTAAACGGTTTGCGATTATGGGTGTCCAGGTATTTGAAGAAGCGGATGATGTTCGGTTCCGAGATGCGGGAGAAGATGTCGGCGGCGAAGCGGAAGTCGGCAAGGGCGTAGTTGATGATATCGCCGTAATAGTCGGGCAGGCTGTTGAAGTCACACGCGGCAAGGTTGGTTTTCCTGGTCGTGTCGAAGGTATTTTCGTTCAGAATATCGCGGCGAATCCTGTTCAGTTCGCCGTAATCGTCGTCGAGGGTGGCGAAGGTTACGAGAAACTGCTTATAATCTATGTTCTGAATGTTTTTATATGTTTCGATGCCGTTGGTCAGGGTCGCGATCAGTTTTTCGTCGGACGCCTGCTTAAGGTTGACGTAGGTTTCCAGGAGATAGGCGAAGTCGGATAGTTTGAAGGCGGCTTCCGCCAGCAAGAGCAAACTTTTTTCGGTCATGTACGAGTCTTGGATCGGCAAGAGCTTCAGCATGGCGAGCGACTGGCGGTAATCGCCGTTTTTATTGTACAGCGCGGCCAGGTTATAGATGGCCTCTTTATGGGCGGAGAGGGTGTGGTGGTTGATTATCGGGTTGTATTTTATCCGCAGGCGGTCGAAATTCTGGACAAGGTCATGATATTTTTCATAGTTGGCGGTGGCGTCGTCAAAGTTCCGCAGGATGGCCTGGGCCTGGGCCATGTAGAAATAGAGGTCGATGTATTCCGGTTCCAGCCCGATCCCTTCGCGGCAGATTTCTATCGCCCTTTTGAAGAGGCTTCTCCTTATGCAGGCTTTAGCATACTGGCAATAGATATAAATGTATTTGATAGGTTCCAGACCTTTTGTTTTCATCAAGTCATAGGCTTTGCATATTTCCTCGTAGCTTTCCTCCCAGTCCTGGTGCATGGAGTAGCTGACAGACAATTGGTAGCGGTAGTAAATATTTTCCGGGTCTTTTTCCAGCTCCTGCCGCAGCAGGGCGCCGGTGCGGGCAAATTTGCGCTCCATCAGTTCCTTGTCGTCCGAGATGTAGCCGTAATGGCTGAGCATACTGTCGATAGCTTCGACGTTTCCTTTGAACACGGGGGTGTTATGGACGGCGCCCTGGTAGCGGAAGTCTTTGTCGCGGCGGAACAGCCGCACCGAAATCAGGATGACGTAGGCCTGGGCGGAGGTATAGTTTTTTACCGACAGCGCGGCGCCGCCGACGTTAGCGGGGTGTTTCTTGCCGAGGAACGAGATAAGGCCGTCAGCCTGGGTCAGTTCTTCGTCGGCGTCGATGATGAGCACCCAGGCGCCTGTGGCGTAGCCGATGGTTATGTTGCGCATTTCCGAGAAGTTGTTGTTCCAGGGATGGAAGTGGACTTTGTCGGTGTAGCGCCGGGCGATCGCGACGGTGCCGTCGTCCGAGCCGGTGTCGACGATGATCAGTTCGCTGGCCACCGCATTCATAAGCGGCTTCAGGCTATCAAGGCACCGCGGCAGATTGGCTTCCTCGTTCTTTACCATCATGCAGACGCTCAGTATCGGTTTCATGCCAACTCTCCTATTTTCGTTAATCGGGCGAATTTCCAGCGCGAAAAATTGTGTAAAAGGAGACCGACTGGCGCCGATCTCCTTTTACTGTTATTGAGGGTTCGTTTAGGTTAGGTACGGTGACTACCGGAGAAGCTGCAGCACGCCCTGGGGCTGCTGGTTGGCTTGGGCCAGCATGGCGGTGGCGGCCTGGCTGATGATGTTGGACTTGGTGAAGTTCATCATCTCTTTGGCCATGTCGACGTCGCGGATGCGGCTTTCGGCGGCGGTCAGGTTCTCGGACGAAGCGCCGAGGTTGTTGATGGTGTGCTCGAGACGGTTCTGCATGGCGCCGAGCGAGCTGCGCTGCGAGGAAACCTTCTCAATGGCGTTCTGGACGGTTTCGATGGCGGTCTGGGCGCCGAACTTGGTGGAGATGTCGAGGTCGGCCACGCCGATCGCATCGGCCCGCATGTCGCTGATGGAGATGAACATCGTCTGGCCGGCGTTGGCGCCGATCTGGGTCATGATGGAGTTGCCGAGGGTGGAGCTGGCGCCTTCGAACTTGCCGAGAATACCAGCGTAATGCTCTCGCCAACTTTCATGGTATTCAGGGTGCCGCCAGTGATGGTGATGGCCGCGCCGCCACCGATCAGGCTGCCGCCGACGTCGATGACGTTGGAGGCCGAGATGTCGAGGAAGTTCGCCAGGGAGCCGGTGGTTACCGCGCCGTCCGGGCCGACGATCTTGAAGTCGTCTTCGTTGAAGGTGGTCGCGCCGTCCTGCTGCGAAACCTTGATGATCATGTACGCACCGTTTACTTGAGAGGTTACGGCGGCCGAGGCGGCAGCGGCGGTGATGTCGAGGGTCAGGGCGGAGTTGTTGTTGAGCTTGAGGGAGCCGGCAACTTCGTCCTTGACGCCACGCGCGGAGCCGTCGAGCAGCTTCTTGGTGTTGAACTCGGTGTTCGCTGATGAGGTTCTTGACCTCGGCCTGCAGTTCGGTGCGGTCCTGGTCGGTGTTCGAGTCGTTGGAGGCCTGGACGGCCAGTTCGCGCATACGCTGGAGGATGCTGTGCGATTCGGTCAGCGCGCCTTCAGCCGTCTGGATGAGCGAGATGCTGTCCTGGGCGTTTTTCGAAGCCATGTCGAGGCCGCGGATCTGGCCGCGCATTTTTTCCGAAATCGCCAGGCCGGCGGCGTCGTCACCGGCGCGGTTGATCCTGAGGCCGGACGACAGTTTTTCCAGGGCCTTGTTGGTCTGGCCGTTGGTGGCGGACAGACGGTTGTAGGTGTTGAGGGCGGCGATGTTGTGGTTGATAATCACGGTTTATTCCTCCTTGAATTTTGCTGCGGGCTTCCTTGCCCGTTTTTCTGGTGTCATCCGCCCCGCCGGACCGTCGGCCGCCGGACGGTGGAACGGATGGACATCTCATTCAATATATCGCCTTCCTGCGGACATTATTTAAGAGGCATTTGCGGTTATTTTGCGGAATTTTAGCGAAAAAACGCGGTTTATCTCTATCTTACTCCTATGTACGCCAGTTTTGGAAGGCTAAGTCATTTGTCACGCTAATTTCGCCGGCAGGCGAAAAACGAAGGGGGATCGCCCGCTGACGGGCAATCCCCCGGATAAAGCCTATTTTTTGTGAATGGTTTTCAGGAGGTCGAGGCCGGCGGCCGGCGGCGGCGCGGCGGCCTGCCTGTTCTCGGCGGCGATGGCCTCGTAGAGCTCGCCGCGGAATATCTTGACCTCGCGCGGCGCCTGGATGGCGAGTCTGACGCTGTCGCCCTTGATGTCGACCACGGTGACGACGATGTCGTCGCTGATGACAATCTTTTCGCCGCATTTGCGGGTGAGGGCCAGCATGGTTATTTGCCCTCCTTGGGCTTTTTGGGGAACCCGTCCGGGAAGAGCCGGTGGCGGGTGGTGTAGCCTTTCTTATCGAGGACGGCCTGGACGGCGTTGCGCTCCCGCCAGTTGACGACCACCGGCGCGAGCAGGTTGGCGGTCATTTCCTCGAGCTGCTCCGGGACGGTGACGATGCAGAAGACCTGGAAGGGGCAGTCGGCGGTGAGGCCGATCTCCCGGGCGAGGTCGTCGTTGAGTTCGAATTCGTAGTCGGCGAAAAAATGGAAGGGTTCGACGATGAAGAAGGTGAGCGCGGGCAGGTTGACCGACTGCAGGAAGGCGAAGGGGCTTTCCGGAGCGTAGGGCAGGAAGGCGAAGGCTTTTTCTTCGCCGAAGCCGGGCAAGCCCTGGGGGAAGCGAATGATGTCCTGTTCGTCGACTTCGAGGGAGCCGAAGCGGGTGGATTCTATGACCATTTTTTCACCTCTCAACGGATGTGAGCCGCCGCTCAGATGACGATGTCGATGCCGGCGGCTTCGGTGACGCCGATGATCGGCCGCGCGACGGAGGCTATGGTGACTTCGACCGCCGGCTCGTCGAGATAGGCTTCGGCGGCGATGTCGACGACGCTGTTTCCCGGCATGATGGTGGCCATACGGTCGCCGCGGGTGACGTAGCGGGCGATGTTTTCCTGGACGACGCCGCGCTGCCTGGCGGCGAGGTCGCGGCGGAAGGCTTCCTGGCCCAGGAGGCCGTAAGACGCCCGGCAGGGCGTCTGGTCGATGGTGAGAATGAGGCGGCTCATGTTGTGTTACCCCTAGCGGAGGAAGTCGACGAGCGACTGGGGCATGATTTTCGCCCCGACCGCCAGGGCTGCGTTGTAGACGTTTTCGCTGTTCTTGAAGTCGATGGTGATTTTGGCGATGTCGATGTCGTCGTTGGCGGCGACGTTTTCGCCGATGGTGACGTAGTTTCTTTCCAGCAGGTTTTGGCCCATTTCGTAGGCCGCCATGCGGGTGCCGATCTGAGTTTGGGCTAACATTACCCGGTCGGTAACTTTGTCGACGTTGGTGAGAGCGGTGGTCGACAGGTAGGTGAGATCCGGGGTGCCGGTCGCCAGTTGTTCCTTGATCGCCAGCAAGTCGCTGAAGGCGGTGGAGACGGTGTAGATTTCGCCGGTCACCGCGTCCTCGATGGTGGTCATGGGGCCGAAGACGTCTTCGCCGGTGACGTTGACGCTGTCTTGGTTGGGGTTGGCCGCTCCGGGCTGTAGGCGCATGGAGATTTTGTTGTCGTCGCCTTTGTAGACGACGACTTCGGTTTGGGTGGGAACGCCGGCGATGTCGACGGTGATCGTTTTGCGTTCGAAGGGTCCGCCGTCGATTTTGTCCTGCTGGCCGGCGAAGATGTAGCGGTCGCCGTTCTGGGCGTTGGCCTGGGAGATGGCCTGATTGATGAGGCCGTCAAGCTCGGTGGCCGCCGTGGTGTAGGCAATGGCGGGATTGGGGCTGACGGCGTCGATGACCAGTTCCCTGGCTCTTTCCAGGACGTCGGTTACCCCGCCGAGGGAGGAGTCGGTCTGGTTCATCCACGACTGGGCGTCTTTGGCGTTCTGGGTGTATTGATCGTTGGTCATGAGGTCGGTGTTGAGGCGCAGGCTGCGGATGGCGCGCACGGGGTCGTCGGAGGGCCGGTGGACGAGCTTGCCGTCGGAGAGCTGCTCCTGGATGCGGTTCATCCGCTGCTGCGATTTGTTGAGGCTGGAGAGGAAGTTGTAGATTATCGTACTGTTGGCTATCCGCATCGCGTTCTACCTCCTAGCGACCGACGACGCCGGTCCCGTTGATGAGTTTATCGAGCATTTCGTCGATTGATGTCAGGATCCTGGCGGCGGCGTTGTAGCCTTTCTGGAAGCGGATCATGTTGGTCATTTCTTCGTCGAGGTTGACGCCGGCGGTGGCCTGGCGCCAGTTTTCGATCTGGTCGACGAGCGTCTGCTGGTTTTCTTCCAGCCGACGGCTGTTCTGGGCTTTTACGCCCAGTTCGCCGATCATGGAGCTATAGAAGCCGTCGAGGGAGGAACCTTTCAGCCCCGAGGCCGCCGCCGTGGGGTTCTTGAGTTTGTTGGTGAGGAGGGTGGCGTTGTCGCCCGAGGCGTTGCCCTGGGGGACGCTGAAGGTGTAGATGTCGGCCACCGGCGGTACGGGAACGGGGTCGTAGGCCCGGTTGTCGATGTCGGTGGTAATGGTGAGGTTGAGCCCGTTGGGCAGGTTGTTGAGGACGGTGCAGTTGGCATCGGAGGTGTCGATATCCGCCGCCGCGACCGCGTTCCAGTTGATGCCGCCGTCCAAGGAATAGCTGGCGCCGGTCACCTGGCCGCTGGCGTTGACGGTGTCGATCCTGATCTGGTAAGAGTTGGTGGCGGCGGAGGTGTACGACCCGCCCACGGATGCCTGGCCGCCGGAGGGGTTGCTTTGGCCGACGGGGTTGTTTATGAGGGTTTTGGCGGCGATTTTGGCGATGCCGCCGTCGTTGTAGAGATCGCTGTTGATGCTGAGGGCGTCTATCCAGCCGCCTTTTGACAAGGCCGGCCCCGTCACCGGCGGGATGGCGGTGGGGTCGCCGTAATTGACGGACGGGGTGCCGAAGAAGTTGTTGTTGGTGCTGTTATCGGTGCCGAAGCCGGCACGGTGGACGGCGTTGAATTCCTGCAACAGGAATTTGCTGATGGTGGAAAGTTTGTCGAGGTATGTTAGGGGAACGGTGGAGTTGGCTTCCTGCAGGGCTTTCATTTCGCCGTTGGTGAAGTTGACCCGCTGGTTGCTGCCGTCGGCGACGACGACGTATCTCATCTCGATGCCGTAGTCGGCGTTCATGGAGGTGGCGGGGTCGTTGAGGGCGAGGGGCGTATAGCCGCCGCCGTCGACGAGGACGACGTCCGATACCTGGACGACGTAGTTACGTTCTGAGTCTTCGAAGACGCGGACATTCATCATTTTGGACAGCTTGTCGGTGAGGAAGTCGCGCCGGTCACGCAGGTCGTTGGCGTTGTCGCGGCCGCCGACCTCGATGTTGGCGATTTGCTTGTTGAGGGTGTATATCTCGGACGTCATTTCGTTGATTTCGTCGACTTTGGCGGACAGGGTGTCGTTGATGTTGGCGACCATATCCTCGAGCTGTCTGCTGGCGTGCTGGATGGCTTCGACGAGTTCGGCGCCCCGCTCCCGTACGGCGGTGCGGGCGCTGTCGTTGGAGGCGTTGGTGGACAGCGTCTCCCAGGACTGCCAGAAGTTGTTGAGGATGGTCTGGAGACCGATGTCAGGCAGTTCGTCGTTGAAGATGTCTTCGATCTGGCTGTAGGTGCTGACCGATGTCGAGCCGTAGCCGAGGGACGAGGATTCTTTCCAGTACTGCCTGTCCATGAAGATGTCGCGGGCGCGGGTGACGGACTCGATGGCAACGCCGGTGCCGACCTGCAGCGCCCCCGTCCCGCCGTAGACGACCTCCGGCAGGGTGGTGGCCAGGTTGACACGCTGGCGGGAATATCCTTCGGTATTGGCGTTGGCGATGTTGTGGCCGACGGTGTCGAGCGACAGCTGCTGGGCGTAGATGCCGCGGACGACCGTGTTGAGGCCGCTGAAGGTTGAGCGCATTTTTGCTTACCCCGTGTTATCTTAAACTTTCCGATCTACCAGTTTCCTGACCTGGGTTTCCTGGGTGTTTTGCCCCTGCGGGGCATAGGTGGGCCCTGTCGCGCTCTGCGTCAGGAGTCAGGAGGTTGATGTTGTAGTTGATGAAGCCGAGAGCTCGCTGGATGAGTTCGGCGTTGAGTTTGTTGACCGGAGCGAGTTCCGCCATGATGCGTTCGAATTCGGCCGCGATTTTGTCGAGGCGCGCGGCCGTTTCCGGGCCGGCCAGTTCTTTCATTTTGGCGAGGGTGAGGTCCTGGGCGGCGAAGCCGCCCGCCGCCGCGAGCTGCTCAACGAGCTTGCCGCGGGCTGTTTCCAGTTTCCCGGCCTGCAGGATGAGGAGCTCTTCCTTTTTGGTGATCGCTTCGAGATCCGGCGGCTTGACGGCGATCAACGTGTCGCGCTTCTGCCGGCTGAGTTCGAGGATGGCCTCGTAGAGACTGACCATTTCGTCGAGCAGGATGACAAGTTTGTCCCAGTTGGCCACGGCTTCCTCCTTTAACGTATGCGGTCGGCCATCAGGCGGCCGAGCATTTTTTCCGCCACTTCCTTCGCGTCGACGCTGTAGTTGCCCTGGGCGATCTTGTCGGACAGTTCTCTGACTTTGTCTTCGCGCACCTCGGGCAGGGCTCTGATGGCCTGGTAGATCTGGCCGAATTCTTGAGCCTGGGTGGAGAGGATCACTTCGTCTTTTTTAGAGGCCGGAGCAATGTCGCCCGCTTGGGAGCTTTTTGCGACCTTGTTCTGCTCGGTATAGACTTTCATGATGCTCTGGATCTGTTTGCCGGAAATAATCACGGCACGACACCTCGCTTACGTAGCAGTACTTCTGATATAGTATCGTCAAAAATGGCGGGGTTTTTAACCGCCGCCACTTACTGTTTAAGAGACTTATTGACTTCTACATCCGTCTTACGCCCGTTTTTCTCATCCTAGGGGCTGATTCCGTAGTTATTTTCTCTGGATGATGTCTTTGGTGTACATTCTCTCGTCTTTGCGAATCGACTCCAGCCTTTTCTCCGGCTTCCATTCCTCGTGCTTGACCTGGCCGACGATGTTTTGGCTGCAGTGGGTGCATACCCGGCCCTCGTTGATGGGCGCACCGCAGGTTTCGCACGGGTAGCTGATGATGGCGTCGCTGAATATCCGACCGCGTTTGAGCATCCGGAGGATGACTTTGTGCTTGACGCCGGTGGCTTTGTGGATGTCTTCGAGGGTAGCCTTGTTGGTGTTGCGCAGGTATTCGGCCACCTTGTCCTCGGCTTCTTCCTCGGCGCGAATACAGTTGTTGCAAAGCTTGGATGGATTCTCGACACAGAGGTTGCCGCATTCGATGCAGTTGGTGAGATTCATGGGCTGCGCCCCCTTTCTAAGGAAATTATAGCAATATTCGGCAAAATGCGCTAGGTCTTTGGCCCCAAATTGCTTTCGCGGCCGGTTTTTTTTCTGCCTGCGGCAGGATAATCTTCTTTTGTAGCTAAATCTAAATATACTTGACTCTGAAGCGGGAAGGTCGTTCCTCGTGTATATGCTTACCCTCATGCAGGCTGTGGAAAATGGCGCCAACGCCGCCGAGACACTTCAGGAGATCGTGCCCATTCTGATGCGTCTGATCGAATTAAAAAACCCCAAGCTCTACCTGCACAGCCAGCAAGTGGCGAACTATGCCGTGAGCATAGCCGCTAAAATGCGTTTGCCGCGGGATGAGATCGAACGTATCAGGGTCGCCGCCATCCTCCATGATGTCGGTCAATTGACCGTGCCCAATACCGTGCTGGCCAAGCTGCCGTATCTGTCGACGCGGGAGTTGAGCGTGTACAAGAACCATTGCAACGCCGGCAGCGCGATGCTGGAGAATATCCCCGCCTGCCAGGAGATCGTCCCTTATATCAGGTATCATCATGAGCGCTGGGACGGCAAGGGGTATCCGAAACGCCTCAAGGGGGTGAATATCCCCCTCGGCGCCCGCATCATCGCGGTTGCCAATCATTACGACCGGTTCATCAATCCCTGCACCCAGCATTGGGTGAAGACGAAGAAGGAAGCGGTGCGCGAGCTTAACGACCATTCCGGGACGGCGTTCGACCACGAGGTGGTGCGGGCGTTCGTGGATTCGCTGGGATAAGAGGATAGAGAATGAGCCCCGGTTGCGATCACGCAGCCGGGTTTTTGTTTTCATATTCTTATATTGTAAGCTTAAGGCCGCTCAAAAGCCGTCAGATGCAAGGCGCTCCGAGGAGCAACGAAGCAGATGACGGCTTATCAACGGCCGTAGTCTCCGCCGGCGAGGGCGAGGGCATGGACCGCTTTGGCCCCTCCCCTTCTCAACACCTTGGCGCATTCGTTCATGGTGGCGCCGGTGGTGACGATGTCGTCGACGAGCAGGATGGTTTTCCCGCGGACGGCGTCGGGACGCGCGAGGGCGAAGGCGCCTCTTACGTTTCTGCGGCGTTCGGCGGGGACGAGTTCCCACTGGGGCGCGGTGGGGCGGGTGCGGCTGAGGGCGTCGAGCCACGGCCAGCCCTGCCGTTCGCTCCAGCGGCGGAAGATGAGTTCGGTCTGGTTGTAGCCGCGCTCGGCGAGGCGGTCGGGGTGCAGGGGTACGGGTACGACGGCCTGGACGCCGTCGAGGCGAAAACCACTGCCCGGGCGGGCGGCGAGCAGCCAGGCCAGCGAGGCGGCGGCGCGGGTGTTGCCGCGGAATTTGAGCTGGTGGAGGAGGGCTTTGATGCCGGCGGCATAGTCGCATACTATCCGGCAGGAGGCGAGGGCGGCCAGGCGGCGGCCGGCGAGGTTCAGTTCGTGGCTGGCGAGGACGGGGGCGAGACAGACGGGGCACCAGGCGCCGTGGACGGCGACCGGCCGCCGGCAGACGGGGCAGCGGGGCGGGTAGATTATGTCGAGGAGGGCCGCCCACCAGTCGTTCAGCACAGGCCCTCACCCCTGAGGCGCTCGGCGAGCAGCGAGTAGCGCCGCCGGGTGCGGTCGTTGGCGAGGGCGGTGTTGAGGGCGGCTTTGGTGCC